>JALXBH010000235.1 GCA_026991535.1 Calditrichia bacterium
GGCAGATCGCCGATGCCCGCCGCGGCATAGCCCAGATCCTTGCGATAGGTGCGCCCCCGCGACCAACGATCCGGGAATTGTTCCCTGCTGGCGGCTACCCTTTCCGCTTTGGGCAGAGTTGTGGGCAAATGCAAGGTATCGGCCGCCCAAAACATGCGGATGTTTTTATATTCCGCGGGATCGCTGATGGTGCTGCCAAAATAATTGACGCCGTTGTCCATGGCGCCAAAAAAGAAAGGAGCGTCCCAGTTATAACCGGAAACCCAACGGTAGCCTTCATAGTCATAAGGCATTTTTTCGTTAATACCGGGCCTGGGATTGTTATTTTCAAAAAGCAGGCCATCCACAACCGGGCTGTAATAACCGGGCTCATATGAAAATGCCAGGCTGTCTCTCTTGATTTCACCGCTGCTTTCATCGCTTATGCGCCAGAATAAGTCCTTGTTATCTTTATGTACGGTTACCGAATAGGTGTGCCCGGTAAAGCGCTCCGGATCGGCCACACGTACCTTAAGATAGCCGCTTCTGCCCTTTATGGAAAGCACCTCGATCGTATCCTTCCATGTTTCAGCCGGTTCAATTTTTTCAACAGGCATATTCCAAAAAACCTCTTCGCTTAAGCCGTCGTATTTAATCGTAAAATCCAGACTAAGCGTATCCGTTGACTGTATATCAAAACTGTAATAAGGCTTATCCATGGTAAAACGGCCATTTTGCCTTATCCCGCTATTTAATAAGATATTGCCTTGCAGCGATACCTCCAGCGCGCCAATATCATTCACGGCGTCGGGGTTGGTAACCGTAAATCCGACGCTGACGCGTTCGCCGGGATTGGGTTTTCCATCCTGTTTTCCATCTTCCCAAATCAGATGGATATTATCCATTTGCGGCGCGGGCCGGGCGGCAAAGGCTTTGCCGCTGTTGGGATATTTTCCGGCTTTGCCGGCGCTGTATATTTTAAGGTAGCCGTTTTGCGGACGCGGCCTGTTGCTTAGTATCATACTGTTACCAAAAACGTTATCGCCGGACGGACCGGATTCATGGACGCCGTCATCATACAACGGCAGCGACAGGGTATCACCGCCAATTCCTTCACTGGCAAAGAAAAAGCGACAGGAATCTATAGTATCAAAGTTAAAGATATCCGCCTGTATGGATAAACGGCTTCGCGTACCATCCATGGAAACCGCTTTTGTGTGAATAGTGGGCAATCTAAAGCTACGTCCACGCCATGGCCCCAGCAGATTAATGGTTTTACGCACCTCGTTAAAAGACCCCAACGGGGAACCTCCCTTTCCGGCCACCATCGCCACCACCATCTCCTGCTCCTCTCCCGGTTGCAATGTAAAAGGGCCGCAGCTGATCATCATATTGCGATCCGCGGGAGCAAAATTCTGACCGCGGCCGTCAACATCACCCGAACCGGTAACAGGATCGCCGTTTAAGGGATATTTTGTCGGGATATTGCTGTCACGATGTGTATAGGGTTGAGGATTGCCGACGTCGGTCGTGGGCAAATACCCGCGTAAACGGTTATACAATTTATAGCTCAACCATTTAGGTTCCGGGTCCAAGGTACTATCGTACACACCGGACGGTTCATAGGTAAAGGAGGTCATGGGCAGGTTTTTATAGCCATCGATAAGCTGTCCCTTAAAATAGGCTTGGTCACCGGGGGAAGGCACAACAGGTCCCTGCAGCAATGTGTAACCTACTGCGGGTGTAAACCCCATGGCTCTAAAATTAATGTCATAATCTCCGGCATTATAGGCAAAAGCTGTGTTTGTCAGGGAGTCGCAGGCAACGAGATCATCCGTATAGTTGCCGATATCCGGGTCTGCCCATTGAGCCAGATACATATCCTCAAAGGTCTGCCCCGATATATTTCTTAACTGATATTTTTTATAGATGACATTGGCCTGAGCGCTGTTTTCCATCCGGTAGGCCCATACCGTAACACTCAGTTCAACGCCCAGGGGATCGGAAGCAAAAGTTTTTTGGGTCAGCTCGGCGTCATCGTCGTCAACCAGGTACCATGCCACCTGATCCGCGCCGAATATGCCGGGATAATCCCCCCGTTGTTCATCGGGCATGCCCTCGTCATCCAATACAGGATTATAGGTACCATTGTTGTCTACATCCACATACGGGGCGCCCTGATCCACGGGCCAATTCTTCCAGTCCTGGCGGTATTGCTCAAGAACCTGATCCAGCCGTTCATCCGTCAGCTCACTAACCGGCTGTTGAAAGAGAGAGGCCGCGTCTTGCAAAATATCCTTGCGGGTAAGGGAGCGCCAATCCGCGCGTATGCGATAAATATGATCCAGACGCGGCCGGGTACCCGTTTTGTACAACTGTCCGCCTACCTTGACCTCCTCTCCCACGCGCAGGCCCCATACCACGCCATCCTTGTAAACGATATTTTTTGTACCTTTTGGAAAAATCGTGCCGGCGTCACCGTTGGGGTCTATGCCGGAGCTGCCATCAAAGAATTGCCAGTAAACGATATTATTGATATTTATCTGCGTTGCCTGGGGATAGGTAATATATTCCGCCGCTTTATTTAGCGCGCCGGGTTTCTTGTCCGGGCCCTGGGCCCGGGGCTGTGCAATCAGGATTAGAAGTATAAAAAAGAGTCTTTTGGCAGGCCAATAACCGTGCATAACTTTTCCTCCCGGGGAATTGAAAGAAAACAAATACATGTGACTCGGAAAACGACTGTTTACAGGGTCGGTTTTATGATATGCCTAACATAGGGGAAATATCTTGTGAATGCAATTAAAATCCGGCCAAATCCTTTCCCGGAATATTTTTTTTCGTCTTTCGGAAAATCGCAATAAGATTTATAACACGGTCATGTACCATAAAAGGCCGCGCTTTTCCGGCTCCCGCGTCTATTCCAGGCCGCTCACGCGTAATTGTGCCGGGAACCGAACCGTGAACTTAAGGGGAAGTATCTTTTTTTCACCGGGCTTTAGCTTTAGTTTCCATACAATTTTATGGTCATCTTTTACCAGAGGGCTTTCAGCCTCCGGATTTATCAACCCGACAACTATTCTTTCATCAAGGGAAACCGGAGCCTGATCCATAACAGTTATCTCCTCTGCCGTACGCCGGTTGTTTTTTACTTCTATCTCATAGGTATAAGTAATCTGCCGATCTCTGCCCAATATACCCTTTGATTCCGTAAAGCGTTTTTTAAGGATACGTCTGACAGGTATACCGTCATCTGTCCCCAGGGCAATCTCCAGGGTATCCGTCGGTACGGTTAAGGGTATGTATGTTTTGTTAACAAAGTTATTATCAACATAGATATTCATATCCCCCGGAAGCCAGGGGTATTTTTCACGGTTGACTGCTTTCCCTTTAAGATAAACCTTCTCCACCAGCCGGGGAGCCGTTGTATACTCAAAAGTAACGGGCATGGAGCGGATATCTATACTTACCTTATGGGCGCTGTTGTCCCCCGGAATACTGTTTTTTGTCTTAAGTTCAAATGTTGTGGAAAGCTCGCGGGCACGGATATTACTGTATTTCGATTTTTTCTCCTTGCCCATAGAAGTAGTTATCGCTCTGGAATAAGCAACCGATTTTTGTATGAGCGGCCTTTCGGCCACGGCCACAACCGCTTCTTCGCGTTCCATATTCGACTCCGCCATGCGGATGCGCAGTTGTGTTTCGTTCCGGGACTTAACCCGGGTGAACACTCTGCTATCGGCATAACCGATATAATCAGCCCTAAGGGTATAACGACCCGGCGCGACTCCATCAATATAAAAGGAACCGTTGGTGCCGGTTATCGCGCCCAGATTCGTATTTTCCAGGGAAACATTTACACCTGCAAGCGGCTCTCCGCTTGCTTCATCAAGCACATAACCGCTAAGCGCTCCCATGCCGGAGGGAAGACTGCGTCTAAGTTTGTATACGACGTTCAAATCGTCACGGCTACCGCGCATATTCAGCGCATCGGCCCGCCGTGGCAGGGGCCGTGTATCTAAAAACCAGGTTTCCGGTTGAGGTAAGTCCTTCACGGATAAAGGATCAGCCGTGGACAGGGTAAGGCGAACATCCCGCCAATCCTCG
>JALXBH010000236.1 GCA_026991535.1 Calditrichia bacterium
TGGCCTTTGTACGCGGATTTGACATGGATTGCGGTTGCGGCGTGGCTCTTTTCGGTGACGGTCGTATCGGCTGGAGTAAAATTCTGGAGAATACGGGCCTGTCCCTGATATATTATTTTCTGCTGTTACATAAACCTCTAAAAACAAAGAGTTTATGAGACATAACGCATTGTAATAGAAACGATTCTTAGTTAAATTTACCATTTTTGAGCAATAACAGCGGATCAACGATGTCAAATCTTCAACATTTGCATGATTTTTATCTGACGACAAAGCCTAACGCGCGTAAGGTTCAAACCGCTTCACAGCTTCTGATCCGGCTGTGTAAGCAACTCAATCTGGACAGTCCCACCGATATTGATGACAGCTATTATTCCGAACTAAGCGCCATTATCGACAGTTATTATGAAAACGACTACCACAAAGCCATACAGGATAAAAGCATACTGTCGGAGATGATCGGCCGTTACGGCCCGAAAGACGGCTATGAGATTATCATGGAGAGTCTTTTGGAGGATAAAGATCAAAACCTGCGGCAGTTTTGCATGCAAACACTGGAATATTCCGCCAGGCAGGATTTTGATCAGGTTGCCGGCTATCTGGAACACTATAAAAACAGCGATGACAAGCTGATGCAGGCTGTTGCCGCGAGGCTGGTCAGCAGGGTTTTTAGCGAATGTAATGAACAGGTCATTCGAAAAAAGATAGAGCAGTGGTTGTCGGAAGGTGACATTGCCTTCTTGCTGGAGATTAAAAAAAGCTTTTCCAATTACATACGCCGGCAGGAGGATTTTGCCAATACCGCCCTCTACAGGCAATTTTACGACTGGCTGAATCAACTATTACTGAAGAATAACTGATGAGAACTTGTATTGTCCTTACCATAGCCTTTTTACTAACGGCCTGCGCGGGGAATGCTCCGCGCATGGACAGAGCCGATGCCTTAAAGTATTACTCTAAGGCGCTGGACGCCTTTCAACAGAAAGAATACGGCCGGGCCCTGGGGTATATCGATACGACCATACAGGCCAATAACCGTATCGCGGGATATTATGAACTTAAAGGGGATATCCTCGTCAGGCTCAAAAGACCGGAACAGGCGGAAAAGGCTTACGGGAATGCTTTGAGCCTGCGTTCCCATTACGATGGCGTTCTGGAGAAGCTGGGCGATCTAAATTTCGCGCAAAAAAAGTTTAACCGGGCCGTTGACTACTATCAGAAAGCTTTTGCGCAAAACAGTAAAAAGTTAAAGCTGTTGTTGAAATCTGCTGAAGCGCATATTCAGATGCGCGAATTGAGCATCGCTAATAATATATTGGACGACTATAAAAAACTGTCCAGGAAACACAAGCTGAAATTGAAAACCGGATTCTTTAAGGAGCATGCCCGGCTTATGTTTGAATGGGGAAAATACTTTACGGTTATCACAGACCTTAAGGTGGTGGAGCGCCACCGCCGTCTGAACCGGAATCTGATATTGATTTACATACAGTCCTTTTTCAATACCGGGCAGCTTGAAGAAGGCTATAATATGGCCAGTGAAATCTATAAGCGCGCCCTGTTTCCTGCGGATGTCCATTATTTCCGGGCTCTTTATTATCTTAATATGAAGAATCGCAAGGATGGCCTGACCCAACTGCGCCTGGCCCTTAAGAAAGGGTGCAAAATCCCGGACGCCTATCGCATGGCCCGCAAAAACAGTGTTGCTGATGCGGAACTGCCTCCCGGCATGGAACAACGCTTCGTGAATGTGGCTTACGATTTTAACGCATTTCTCAATGCCAGCCTGAGTAAGAAAAAGACGGGGAAGAGCGGTGCCTGAGTTACCCGAAGTGGAGACCGTGGCCCGGGAATTGCGCGCGGCCCTGCCGGGGCGTGCCATAAAGTCGGCTGAGGTTTATTGGAACAAAACCTTTGAGGCCAGAAGCTCCCGGAAAGTGGACGGTCAAAGCGTGAAGGGCGTCGGCCGCAAGGGGAAGTATCTGATAGTGGAGCTGGATGCCGGCGCGATGGTTATACATTTGCGGATGACGGGGCAACTATTGATACAGGAAAAAGCGCAAGAGGCGCCCCATCCCCATGACAGGATGAGCTTTTTGCTGGACAATGGCTCGCGTCTGGTGTTCAGGGACGCGCGTAAGTTCGGCCGCGTTTATCTTGTGGATGAGGCGAGGACGATTGTCGGTAAAATCGGCACGGATGCCATGGATAAGGCCTTAACCGCCGGAGATTTTGCCGCAATGCTTAAAAAGAGTGCGATGAATATCAAGGCATTTTTGCTTTCACAGAAGTATATTTCGGGCCTGGGTAATATTTATGTGGATGAAGCGCTGTTTCTTTCGGGAATTCATCCGAAAACGATGGCGCGCAACATAGGCAGGCCGCAAAACTTGTTCGATAATATACGCCTGGTGCTGCAACGTTCCATAGACAATATGGGCAGCACGATTTCCGATTATCGTAACACAAAGGGCAACGAAGGGAAGAACCAGCTCTATTTTAACGTTTACAGTCGCCGGGGACAGTCGTGTAAGCGGTGCGGACAAACGATTGAAAAAATAACGGTTGCCGGCCGTGGCACGCATTTTTGCCCGCGGTGCCAGCAAGAGGAAAAACGATGAGTACAGCCTTAATCACTTTATTAACGGATTTCGGAACCCGGGACGGGTATGTGGGAAGCTGCAAGGGAGTAATCCGGCAGATGGCGCCCGGTGTGGAAATTATTGATATAAGCCATGATATTCCCCCCTTTGGCATCCGGGAAGCTTCGTTGACACTCTATAATTATTATGACTATTTCCCGAGAGGCGCCGTGCATCTGGCGGTGGTCGATCCGGGGGTGGGTAGTGACAGGGGGGCCGTCATTCTGCGAACGGCAAAACATACTTTTGTCGGCCCGGATAACGGATTGTTCCGTCTGATCATGGAAAACGAGGCCCATACGCTCTATGAGATAGATACCGAAAAATTTCTGAAAGGCAAACGTCATTACACCTTTCACGGGAGGGATATGTTTGCTCCCGTGGCCGCCCGCCTGGCCATGGGCGAGGCGCCGGAGACCCTTGGCCGGAAGCTGCCGCAACGCACCGATCACGGCACAAGACCCTTCAGGAAGACGGAGGATGGTCGTGTGGAAGTGCCGGTGTTATCCGTCGATCACTTTGGTAATATCATATTCGCTTTTAACCGTTATGATATGGAACGGCTGCATGGCTTGAAAATAAAAAGTATTATGTTTAAGGGCAGAAGTCTGCCCGGGGTGATACACTACTATGGTCAGGCGGAGGAGGGCGGTTTGCTGGCTTTGTGGAACAGTCGCGATTTTTTGGAACTGGCCATAAACGGCGGCCATGCCGCAAACGCATTGCAGGTGGACCCACGCGAAGACATACTTATACTGGAACTGGAATAGCACGGCATGGAACGCTTAAAAGCCTATTTAAAGGAAAATTACCGCTCCCTGCTGGGGTCTTTTTTGTTGGCGCTTATCCTATGGGTATCAATCAGCAGCGAAAAGATGTATACCACGCAAATCCGTCTGCCGCTAAAGGTTGGGCTGGCGGGGGATAGCCTTACCCTGGTGCGTAAAATTCCCGAGTTCATCACCCTGCGGGTAAAAGGTACGGGGCGCATGCTCTTCAGCCTGAATTTCCGTGATAAAAACATCTATCTGAATATTCCCGATATAAAAAAAACGCGCTTGATCGATCTTTCCGAACAAAAAGAGAATTTACATTTTCCCGCGGAAAACGGTATGGAAATTCTCAGTGTCATATCTCCCCGCCGTATTCTTTTGGAAGTGGATAAAAAGATAGAACGCCGGCTGCCGGTCAGGGTGGTGCATAGCATTCAGACGGTGCCGGGTTATCTGTTTGTTTCTCAATCGGTGAAGCCGGATACGGTGCGGGTAAGCGGACCGCAAAAGCTTGTATTGCCCTTAAAGGCGATCCATACAGACAGTATCATAAAAAAAGAGGCCAAATATCCCTTTACCTCAAAGGTGCGCCTCCTGTCGCCACGGCCGGGCATCATCTTTGTTACGCCCCAAAAAGGCCAGGTAACCACCACCATAGAGCCCATCG
>JALXBH010000237.1 GCA_026991535.1 Calditrichia bacterium
TTCCACAATATGGCGGATAGAGGGCAGGGAGGCCTGAATACGCCTGTCATCCGTAATTTGGCCGTGTTCATCCAGCGGCACATTAAAATCACAACGCACCAGAACCTTTTTACCTTTGAGATCAAGGTGGTCCAGAGTCAGTTTTGCCATATCCCTTCCTTTCATCCAAAACGGAAAAAGGCCGGTTAAACCGGCCGTATATTATCAGAGTGTTGTTAGAGCGAGGCTAATTTTTTCAGCATGTCCACGGTGCGGTTGGAATACCCCCACTCATTATCATACCAGGAGAGCACCTTAACCATATTTCCGCCCATGACCGAGGTGGCCAGGCTGTCAAAGATGCTGGAATGAGGATTATCGATGATATCCGTGGATACAATCGGGTCTTCACAATACTCAATGATGCCCTTCAGCTTGCCTTCGGCAGCTTCTTTCAGGGCCGCATTAACCTCTTCAACGGTAACATCGCGGTCGAGTTCGGCCACCAGATCAACCAGGGAGCCGTCGCTAACGGGCACGCGCATGGCCATGCCGTCCAGCTTGCCGTTCAGTTCCGGGATTACCTTACCCACGGCCTTGGCGGCGCCGGTGGTGGTGGGGATAACATTTTCAGCGGCTGCCCGGGCACGGCGCAAATCGCTGTGGGGCAGATCCAGGATACGCTGATCATTGGTATAGCCATGAACCGTGGTCATCAAGCCGCGGCGAATACCGAATTTTTCGTGCAATACCTTGGCCAACGGGGCCAGGCAGTTTGTGGTGCAGGAGGCGTTGGACACTATTCTGTCGGAGGCCTTAAGGGTATCATCGTTTACGCCCATCACTACGGTATTGTCGATCTCATCCTTGGCCGGAACGGTAAGAACCACCTTTTTAGCGCCGGCGTTCAGATGATTTTCAATTTGCGCCCGCTTGCGGAATACGCCGGTAGACTCCACCACCACATCCACATTCAGCGCACCCCAGGGCAGATCCGCGGGGTTGCGCTCCGCGAGAACCTTTATCACGCGGCCGTTGACAACGATATTGTCGCCGTCAAAGTGTACCTCTCCGGGAAAACGCCCGTGAACGGAATCATACTTAAGTAAATACGCAAGGGTTTTGGCGTCCGTTAAATCATTTATGGCAACAACTTCCGTCTCCGGATCCTGTTCCATTACTCTGAAAACCAGCCGTCCGATGCGGCCGAAACCATTAATTGCGATGCGATGTGCCATTTTTCTGCTCCTTAGTTTTTTACAGACCTGAAATAAGAAATGAAAGTTACCATTCCATGTAAATTAAAGCAAACAGGATTGCGATTACGGGGCTTAAAAATACCGTATACGCTTTTTTCACTTCATTTATCAAGAAACGTTGAGTCATTACGAGAATCATTGCCATCTATCGGTTAAAAATATTAACCACTTTATCTCGTAAAACACTATATTTGAATTTTAATGACAGTTACCTGGTTTAACGGAGAAATCCATGAAAAAAAACATACTTATCTTAGTCACACTGTTTTTAATTATCAGTTGCGGCGGCCCCGCCAAGCAGGAGAATGACTACACCCAATTCTCCGACGCCGATATGATGGCCCTGGCGGATAAGAAATTTGAACAGGGCGATTACAAGAGCGCCCTGGAATTTTACAACCGCCTGTTGCTCGATTTTCCGACATCCGACCTGCACATAGACGCCCAGCTTAAAATGGCTGAGGCCTATGGCCGCATGGATCGCTTTGAGGACCAGATGGATTTGTTGCTGCGCCTGGTACGCGAAAACATCATCCCCAACGAAATTCCCAGAATATATATCCAGTTCGGTAAATTTTACGAGCGGTCGGCCACGTTTAATCCGGGCATCGTCACCAACGATTCCATGGATTACCGCAAAGCGCTGGACTATTATAAGCTGGCCACGAAATATGAAGACAGCAACGACAAGGAAGCCAAGGCCGAGGCCACCTACCGCCGCGGTTTGGTGGAAGCGAAAATCGGTGATATAAACGCCGCTATCGCCCAATATCAAATGGTGCCCAGTCTCTATCCGGATTCACCCTTCAGCGTTTTGGCCCAAATGAAGCTTAAAAATCCCGAGGATGTAAGCGAACTGGCGGTAACCGACAGTGCCCTGGCCGTCTATCGCGGCGAGCTTGGCCTTGCCGCGCCCGCAGAACCGGCGCAGGAAGCCCCGGCCCAAAGCGGGGAGATTCAACCGGAACCCGCCGACGCCGGGGACGAAGGCAACATGGACTCTACCCTGGACATGATGCAAAAGGAACAATCCCCGCCCGAAACGGAAACCAGCGTGCCGGATTCCCTGTAAGCAACCGCCCGAAAATATTTTTCAGGCAGGATTTCAACATTTGTTTGAGATTCTGCCTTTTTTATAGGTATATTGGGCAACTTTAACTGTTTTTATATACGTCGATGAAAATTGGAATAGCCACAAACAATCCGGTCAAAATCAGGGCGGTTAAAAACGCCTTTACCGCGGTTAATCAAAAGTTTCCCGGACTGTTAACGGGTAACACGGACTATGAGAACCTGGCTGTCCCCTCGGGCGTGGCCGACATGCCTTTAAGTATCGCGGAGATGGCGCGCGGCGCGCGGCAACGGGCCGTCCATTATCTGAAGGAACGGCAAGCCGATTGGGTTGTCGGCCTGGAAGGCGGGGTTTTCGGACTGGAAAATTTTGACGCGGGGCCGGACGTCATGCTGCAAAACTGGGTCTATGTTTTCAACGGCAAGGAAGGCAGTTACGGCAGTTCGGCGGCCATGCCCCTGCCCGGATCATTCAGAAAAGCGCTTTTTGAAAAAGGATATGAACTGGCCGATGTGATCGACCGCTTCGCCGGAAAGAAGGATATACGCTCCAACGAAGGCGCCTTTGGCGTTCTCAGCGAGGGGTTATATAACCGGGAGCAGGCTTTCACTCAGGCTGTTATTAACGCATTGTTGCCCTTGTGCAATAAAAAATATAAGGAATAAACCATGGAACTGGATAAGAATATTCTAAGACAAATGCCTAAAACCGATCTGCATTGCCATCTGGACGGCAGTCTGCGCATCGACACCATCCTTGACCTGGCAAAAAAACAAAATGTGGAACTGCCCAGCACGGACCCCAAGAAGCTCAAGGAAATTCTGGTGCCCGGCCTTAACTGCCCCAGTCTGGTGGAATACCTCAAACCTTTTGACATCACCCTCTCCGTCATGCAGGAGGCCGAAGCCATCGAGCGCATCGCCTATGAACTGGCCGAAGACGCCGCCGCCGAAAACGTGCGCTATCTCGAAGTCCGTTTTTCGCCTGTCCTTCACCTGCAAAAAGGGCTTAAGCTTCCCGAAATTGTTGACGCCGCCATCGCCGGTTTAAAACGCGCCGAACATGATTTTGATATAAAAACCGGCCTGATCATCTGCGGCATGCGCAATATCAATCCGGAAACCTCCGTATTGCTGGCTGAACTGACCATCGCCTATAAAAACAGGGGCGTGGTGGCTTTCGACCTGGCCGGCGCCGAGGAGAACTACCCGGCCAAAGACCATATCGAGGCCTTTTATCTGACGTTGAACAATAACGTGAATTGTACCGCCCACGCCGGCGAAGCCTATGGGCCGGAAAGCATTCATCAGGCCATTCACTATTGCGGCGCCCACCGCATCGGCCACGGCACCCGCCTTAAGGAAGACGGCGATCTTCTGAACTATGTGAACGATCACCGCATTCCCATGGAAATATGCCTGACCAGCAATATTCAGACCAAGGCTGCCAGTTCCTTTGAAACACATCCCCTGCGTTTTTATTATGAGATTGGCCTGCGGGTAACCCTGAATACCGACAGTCGTCTCATCTCCGATACCGATGTAACCAATGAATTGTGGCTGGCCGCCAAATATGCCGAACTGGATATGGATGATATCAAGAATATCATTGTTTCGGGTTTTAAAAGTGCCTTCCTGCCGGTTAAGGAGAAGAAGCTCCTGTTGGAAAGGGTTAACAGGGAACTGGAACAGTTTTAATCTTTTTTCCAGATTTTATTCATCCAGATACGGATTTTACGCATAAGCCCCGGACGGAACAAGGCAACCGCCAGCAGTAAAAAGAGCAGCCCCGGCATTACGGGAATAACAATCCCCAACAGGGCCAGCAGAACCAGAACAAAGGCCCAGCCATATTTTTGGCGGGAAAAGCGCCTGATGTTTTCCCACAGGGGCTTCGGGTCTTCATCGGTGGGCACGGGCAGGCTCATCTATATCTCCACATATCTGTGACGGTCAAAACGATCGGGTAATTGTGTAAATAGCCGCTCCAGCCAATGGGTTCCATATTTATTCTGAAAATAGACCGCGCTCAGCACGCGTTCCTGTGGTCCGGCCGGGATGATGGCCCTGTGCACATGGGTAAGCTGGTCGGTGAGCAGAGTGTTTTTTTCACGCACGCGGCGCACCAGGCGGTTATGCAACTGATCCAGCGATTCCATGGCCCGGTAAAAACTTTTCTGTGCCGGGCCCTTTAAAGTAGGGTCTATCTTCCCGATTATTTCCAGCAGTTCTTTTTCCTTCTCGTGTTTGATGCGATGCATTTCCTCAAAATAGGCGCTTAATTCGGGAAGTTCCTTTTCCTTAAGATGGCGGTGAATGAAGGCGCGCATATCCGCGTGCATGGTGGCGGGCTCGATATGGAAACGCTGCAGCAGCTTGGCCACGCGCGGCTCCAACAGGGTAACGGAATGACGCGGCTGAACATGGGGCATGGTCAACCCCAAAAAGTTAAAGGCCGGCCTGAGCTGTGCCCAGTAGGCAATCTCTCCGGGACCGGCCACATAGCTCAGCGTGGGCAACAGATAGCTCTGCCACAGGGGTCGGGTTAAAACGGTGGATGAAAAGCGGCCGGGCTCTTCCTCCAAGAGCCGCAGCAGTTCCCCACGGCTGTAACTCACACCTTCCTCCCTGTTCAGAAAGGTCTCTCCCCGACGGTTCAGAGCCAGGCGGCGGCCATTTTCGGCATTAAAAAAAAGATAGGCCCGCTCGGGCTGCACATTAACCTGGGCCTTGCAGCCGCTCTTCTTCAGTTCTTCGCTGCCCGAAAGGAAGGCCTCCAGCAGTTCCCCGTTCCGGTTGATAACCTCCCTGAAAAAATCCCGGCTTTGCTCCTTAATCCAGGCATCGCCCGCGTTAAAGAACAGCAGTCCCCTCCCCCTGAAAAGAGCGGCCAAATGTTGGCGGAATGCCGCCAGCCAGCTTGTGCCCGGACGATAAACGGCGGTAAGAAATTCGAAAAGCGGCTTGCTGAACTCCGTGGGCGTCAGAGACTCTTTTAGCGCGTATATCAGCTCTTTTATTTCCCCGGGAAAAACCCGCTTATTCATGGAAAGGCCCTGCCGGGCGCTCTCTTCCTTCAGGGAAAAACGGCTGAGCTCCCCGGATTTGTCCAGAATGCTCAGACTGCTCACTTCCTCATAATCATGGTCTTCGCCCTCCAGCCAAAAAACGGGAAGAAAACAAATATCCCCGTACCTCCGGTTCAGCGATTCGGCCAGCTTTATGGCGCTGAGGGTTTTATAAACGATATACAGCGGCGACAGGAACAGCCCCAGCTGCTGACCGGTAACAATGCAAACCACCTGTTTGCCCTTCATGGACTGCAGCCGTTTATCAACGGAATCGTCCGCCCCTCCCCTGTTTTGGTCGGCCAGCAGCTCCAGCGTACGGCCCTGTAGCCTGTTACCGGATACTTCCCGGGCCAGAGCCGGCCAGTCGGGATTTAATTTCTGTTCAAAAAGAGAGTCTGCTTTTTCCGTTTGCCTCAGATACTCCGCATACAGGGCGTTTATTTTCATATAGTGGGGGTGGGTCATTTTTTATTTCCGAATAGAATCATCCGCGGAGCCCGCGACGTAAAGGGAGAACCGTCATAGTCACCAAATATATGGCGGATTTCAATTCCCGCCCGGCTAAACATGGTCACCATCTCCTCCCGGGAGAACATACGCACCGCTTCATAAAAAGATTTGGGCCGGCCGTTTTTTTCAATCGTTATTTTTTTAAAAACACGCCCCTTTTCTATCCAGCGTTTTTCACGGATAAGCATACCTTCCATAATACGCTCACCTTCGGGGACCAAATGCTGTTTTACATAATCGGCGTTAAAATAGTCCATCACAAAATAACCGCCCTGCTTTAAAACACGGCTTATTTCCTCCGCCACCCTCCGGTGCTGCCCGTCATCATTAAAATAGCCAAAGGAGGTAAACAGGCTGGCCACCAGGTCAAAATGCCCCTTAAAGGGCAACAGGCGCATATCCGCGCGTACAAAACAGGGGCAGGCGTCGCCGTTTTTCCTTGCCCGCCGGGCCCGATCAAGAAGGTGTCTGGACAGATCGAGACCGATAACGTGTTTAAAATGTTTCGCCAGCAAAAAACTGTGCCGGCCGTTGCCGCAGGCCAAATCCAGCACCGTGTTCAGTTCTTTTGGGGAGCAATAGTGCACTATCAGGGCCGTAAGCCGCCGGGCGTCGTTATTATCCCGGTGTTTATATACCGTCAGGTAGTCCTCGCCAAACCACTCCTTGTACCAGGAAGCTTTATATCCATCCATGTTGCGTATACCACTCCAATGTTTGCCGGATACCTTCATAGATATCCATTTCCGTTTTAAAACCCAGTTGTGTTTCCGCCTTTTTGGGGCTGCACACCCAAAAATCCTGTCGCATCTCAATAAGTTTCTGTCCGCTGATGATCGAAGGTTTCTTCTTAAAACGGTTCAACACATCCGCACCGGCGGCAATGGTTTTCATCAATGCCATGGGCACGGGCACGGTAAGGCCGCGCCGTCCCAGTATATCCAGGGTAATGCGCGAAAGTTCACTCCAGGCGTAAGGACGGGAATCGGCCAGAAAAAAGGTTTCACCCAAGGCAGCGGGATGTTCGGCCATGAGTATCAGGCCGCGCGCCAGATCATCGGCATAGATAAAGCTGGCATAACGATCCCGGCCTTCCAACTGCGGAATAAGGCCCATTTTAACCGTTTTAAAAAACTGTAACACATCGGTGTCGCGGGGTCCATAAACAGCGGGAGGACAGGCAATGGAAGCCTGTAAGTCCCGGGCATGTCCGCGGATATATTGCTGAGCCAGTAATTTGCTTTCGCCGTACCATGTTAGGGGCCGGGGGCTGTGTTCCTCGGTTATGGGCTCCAGTGAGGGGGAAGGACCGTAGGCGGCCTGAGAGCCGACCAGAATAAAGCGTCTTCCTTTTCCCCCCAGGGAAAGAAGCGTATCCGCCAATATCCGGGTATTGCGAAAGTTGCCATTCATATAGTCCTCCCGCGTGCGCGCCTTGGTCACCCCGGCCACATGAAACACCGTATCACACCCGGACAAGACCGATTGGTAACTTTCCGGCCTGTCCAGATCACCATAAACCATTTTCAGGGGCAGACCGCTTATCCAGCGCAGGGAAGAGCTCTTACGCGCCAGAGCGTGAACCCGGCATCCCTTTTCCACAAGCCGGGCGCAGAGATGACTGCCCACAAAACCGCTGGCCCCCGTAACAAAAACATCTTTCATATTTTTATTTCTTGTTAATTAAATCCTTTCGGAGCTTAAAAAAGTTTGCACTATTTGGCAAACTCTTTTAAGCTGTATTCTTTAACCAAAACTTAAGCGAACTCAACGACCATTGCACACTACTAACCGGGGCTCTAAAACAATGGATATCTTTGAAAAATGTCATATTGATCGACTGGACAGAGCATTAAAAGGCGGCTATTATCCCTATTTTATGGAACTAACCGGAAATGACGGTCCCATTGTTGAGATGGAAGGTCAGCAAAAAATTATGATCGGCTCTAATAATTATCTGGGTTTAACGCAAGACCCACGGGTGATTGAGGCCGCCATCGAGGCAACCCGGAAATACGGCACCAGTTGTTCCGGGTCACGCTTTTTGAACGGAACCCTCGACCTTCATATCGAACTGGAGCAAAAACTGGCCCAATTTATGAAAAAAGACGCCGCTCTTATCTTCAGCACGGGCTATCAAACCAACTACGGGGCCATATCCGCCCTGGCCGGGCAGGATGATATCCTTATCATAGATAAATCCGACCACGCTTCGATCTATGCCGGCACCCGCGGCGGATTCGGACCGGAAACAAAACGCTATAAACATAACGATATGAATGATCTGGAAAGGGTTCTTTCCCGCTGTGATCCCTCAAAGGGAAAGATGATTATCAGCGACGGCGTTTTCAGCATGGAAGGGGATATCGTCAATCTCGAACGGCTTACGGAAATTGCCCGGAAGTATAATGCGCGTATTTATCTGGATGAGGCGCATGGTGTGGGTGTATTGGGCAAAAACGGCCGGGGCAGCGGCGAATTCCTCGGATTTGAAAAGGATGTGGACATCGTTATGAGCACCTTTAGTAAATCCTTTGCTTCCCTGGGCGGTTTTATCGCCGGCCCGGAGCATGTGGTACGCTATTTAAAGCACATGGCCAGCTCCCTGATATTCAGTGCCTCGCCCACTCCCGCCGCTACGGCGGCCGCGCTGAAAGCGTTGGAAATCATCCAAAACGAGCCCGAACGCCGCCAACTGTTGCTGGATAACGGCAACTTTATGCGGCATGAACTGAACCGCATCGGGCTGGACACCGGGGACAGCGACCTGACGCCTATTGTCCCCATATATGTCCGTGAAGAGAAAAAAACCTTCGAATTCTGGTGGGCCCTGTACCATGCCGGCGTGTATACCAACCCCGTTGTTTATCCGGCTGTGCCGCGCGAGCATGACATGATCCGCACCAGCTACATGGCCACTCATAATCTTGAGCATTTGGAACGCTGTTTGGACATTATAGACAAAACAGCAAAAAAATTGGATATACCAAGGAGCCATTAAAATGAGTATATCTGTTAGACCGGTTCAAAGTAAAAAAGAGAAAAAACTTTTTATCGATCTGGAATGGCAGTTAAACAAAAATACTGCCAACTGGGTCAGTCCGTTGCGCATGGAGCGGGCCAAAGTGCTGGACACGAAAAAAAATCCATTTTACCGGCATTCTCAAATTGAACTGTTTATCGCCTACAAAAAGGATCGGGCCGTTGGACGTATCGCGGCCATCATCAACGAAAATCACAACGCCTTCCATAATGACAAAGTCGGTTTTTGGGGGTTCTTTGAATGCATCAACGATCAGGACACGGCCAACGCCCTGTTCGGTGCGGCGGCGGACTGGCTGAGAGAACGGGATCGTAACGCCATGTGGGGCCCGATGAATCCCTCCACCAATGATGAGTGCGGCATGCTGTTTGAAGGCTTTGACACGCCTCCCATGCTGATGATGCCCCACAACCCGCCCTACTATCCCCTGTTAACGGAGGGTTTTGGCAACACAAAGATAAAAGACCTCTATGCCTGGTATCAAACCACGGAGGAGGCACTCTCTCACTCCACGGAAAAGCTGCGCCGCGTCTCGGAAAAAATTTTAAAACGCTATAATATTAAAATCCGTAAAATCAACATTAAGGATATGAAGAACGAAGTAAAGCTGATGAAGGAGGTGTATAATAACGCCTGGAGTAAAAACTGGGGTTTTGTGCCCTTTACCGACGCCGAGTTTGATCATGCCGCCGGGGATTTAAAGGATATCGCCGATCCGGATTTCCTGCTTATGGCGGAAAAGGACGACAGGCCCATTGGCTTTAGCGTGATTTTACCCAATATCAATGAGGTGCTGGCCAAAATCCCTGACGGAAGACTTTTGCCCACGGGCATCTTTAAATTGCTGAGCGGAATAAAAAAGATTAAAACCGTCCGGGTACTTATTTTAGGGGTCATCAAGGAATATCAATTCAGCGGATTGGGTTCCGCCTTCTATATCCGGGCCATGGAAACGGCCAGGGAAAAAGGCATTATCGGCGGAGAGATGTCCTGGATTCTGGAAGATAACCTGACCATGAACCGGGCCATAGAGTCCTTCGGCTCACGCATCTACAAAAAATACCGTATTTATACCTATCCGCTGCAATAAGAGCGGACAAAAGCGCTGTCAGTTGTAGCTTTCGTCGTCATGCTCGCGCAGATAGCGGCTGCCCTCGTCAAGCAACTTTTTCTCTTCGTCGCTGAGGTTCATGTAGCCCACGCGGTTTATCTTATCCAGCAGTTCATCAATTTTATTACGGTAATAGGCAATTTTCTCATCCTCTCCGACAGGCGTTCCGCCGCCCCGGTGATAACGCAGGTTCTCTCCGGAGCTACCGCCTCCCTTAAGGGACTCCTGAAAAAAACCCTTTACCGCATAATGGATTTTCCAGAATTTCAGATAAATAAAGCCGACCAGCATCCCGCCAAGATGCGCGGCATGGGCTATATTGCTGGTATTGGGGCCTATGGTGGAAAAAAAGGTGAGCGCGGCCAGAAAGCCCATCACATATTTTACCTTAACCGGAAAGAGAAAGTAGACATACACCAGGCGATTCGGATGAGCCAGGGCATAGGCGATCATAACGCCATAAACGGCGGCGGAGGCCCCAACCGTGCTCTCGCCCGCTATCAGTATATTTAAAACACCGCCCCCGACTCCGGTAATGAAGTAGTATTTAATAAATTCTCCGGTGCCCCATTCATATTCCAGCTCGGTGCCAAACATCCACAGTACAAACATATTCAAAAAGATGTGCCAGAACCCGCCATGCAAAAACATATAGGTTACCAGTTGCCAGATTTTAAACTGTTCAAAAACGCCATAGGCGCTCAGAGCAAACTGATCGAAAAGAAAGCCGCTCATGGGGGTGAACTGCGTCAGGACAAACAAGACAACATTGGCATAAAGAATGTTTTTTATTGCCGGTGGTAGATTAGTATTCAAGCCAAATCCTCGCCCTTGGTTCATAATTTTTTCCTGTTAGCCGTCAAGACAGTGGTATACGTTCAAAGCAGCCAAAAGCTCCCGTAAAACCGCGCCGCCTCAACAGTACAAATATGGGCTAAAGAGCCTCCCGATGCAAATTAATAGGCCTTGGAAAAAATCACCCGGCCTTCGGAAGGTTTTCCACAACAGACACAGGCGCCTTTTTCCTCTTCCCGGTCAAAGGGAATATTGCGGATAGTGGCCTTGGTAGCCTCTTTCACCCGGGTTTCACAGGCGGCATCCCCGCACCAGTGCGCATTTACAAAACCGCCGTCTCCGGAAACAATCTCCTTCAATGCGTCAAAGCTGTCCACCTTGTGGGTATTGGCCTTTTGGAAAGCACGGGCCCGCTCCAACATTTCCCCCTGCATGCGAGGCAGGGTTTCATCCACAACGGCGGCGATGGCCTGCCGATCCACAAAATCCTTCTTCATGGTATCGCGGCGTACCAGCACCACTTTGTTATTCTCCACGTCACGGGGACCTATTTCAATACGCAGCGGAATGCCCTGCAACTCCCACTCGGCAAATTTATAACCCGGTTTATACTGCTCGCGATCATCAAAGATCACCTTGTGTTTTTCACTCAACTCCCTGTACAGGGCGTCGGCATAGGCCATTACCTTTGTTTTCTCATCATCCTTGCGGTAGATGGGAACGATCACAAGCGGACGCTGGGCCAGTTTAGGCGGCAACACCAAACCGTTGTCATCGCTGTGTGTCATAATCAGGGCGCCGATCAGACGGGTGCTTACCCCCCAGGAGGTGGCATAAACATACTGCCGTCCGCCTTCTTTATTTTGGAACTGAACATCAAAAGCCTTGGCAAAGTTTTGCCCCAGGTTATGGGAGGTGCCGGCCTGCAGGGCCTTTTTATCCTGCATCATGGCCTCGATGCTGTAGGTATGCACGGCCCCGGCAAATTTCTCGGATTCGCTTTTCCGTCCGGCGATAACCGGAATGGCCAGATACTCTTCGGCAAAGATTTTATAGACATTAAGCATTTTTAGCGTCTCTTCTTCGGCCTCTTCCGCCGTGGCATGGGCGGTGTGCCCTTCCTGCCATAAAAACTCCGATGTGCGTAAAAACAGCCGCGTGCGCATCTCCCAGCGCATTACATTGGCCCACTGGTTGATCAAAATGGGTAAATCGCGATAACTCATTATCCACTTTTTATACATGCTCCAAATGATTGTTTCCGAAGTGGGACGTATATAAAGGCTCTCCTCCAGTTCCTGGCCGCCTCCGTGGGTTACAACGGCGCATTCGGGCGCAAAGCCTTCCACATGCTCGGCCTCCTTTTTCATAAAGCTTTCCGGAATGAGCAGGGGAAAATAGGCGTTTACATGTCCCGTATCCTTAAACATCTGATCCAGATATTTTTGAATCAGTTCCCATATGGCGTAACCGTTGGGGCGGATAACCATGGAACCCTTTACGGGCGAATAGTCGGCCATCTTTGCCTGGATGACGACGTCGGTATACCATTTTGAATAGTCAGTTGCGCGTGGTGTGATATTTTTAGCCATAACAAAAACCTATGCGTTTATGGAATTAACAAAAAAGGCTGACCTGACGCCAGCCTGATACATAAGAGCGGTAGTACGCCCGGAGGGAATCGAACCCCCAACCTTTGGAACCGGAATCCAACGCTCTATCCAATTGAGCTACGGGCGCATTTTTTTCAAGAGAGGGAATTTATCGCCGGGACATAATAAAGTCAAACAAAAGCATACTTTTTATACGCTCTGCCCGGCACTCCCTGTTTAACGCAATACATGCATAATGTTTATCAAATTGCCGTCAATACCGGTAGAGGGTTTTATATTAAGTATCCGGCACATCAGGGGATACAGATCAATATTGCGCAACATCCCGGAACGGTAGTTTTGTTTAAAGGCCGGCCCCATGGCCAGAAATATCCCGTGCATGTCCAAAAAACGGTTATCGTAGCCGTGCGCCCCGCGGCTTTGCAGGGGAAATTTCATTTGCATATACCAGCCGGGATCCGCCACCAGCAGCAGGGGACCGATAGCCCTGTGCCCTTTCAGATGAAAATATGCCGGGATATCTTCCCGGCGGTACAGCCGGAATCCTCTCTCATGTTCCCTCAGGCGCGACTCGATTTCCTCCATGGTTTTCTCATCACCCAAAAGGCTGGCCACCTGGGCGCTGCCGTTGACCGTAAATTTTAAGCCGTGCAACAGGCTGTCCATCCGCACAACCCTTTGGGGGCTTGTGGCGGTCATGCCATGATCGGAAACCAAAATGATATTGACGCTGTCAGCCAGACCTATGTCCTTTATACCCTGTACTATTTTTCCCAGACTGCTATCCAGCCGGGCGATGGCCCGTGTTACCTCATCGCTTTGCGGGCCGAAGTCATGCCCGGCGTCATCGGTATCGCTAAAGTACAGGGAAATAAAACGCGGACGTTCGGCCGGCGGCC
>JALXBH010000238.1 GCA_026991535.1 Calditrichia bacterium
GTGGAACAGCACGGCCTGGCGGCCATACCCACAAGCGTCTTTTACAGGGACGGCCGCTCGCGCGGATTGATCCGTTTTTGCTTTGCCAAAAAAGAGGAAACCCTGGATAAAGCCCTGGAGGTGTTATGCCGGATTTAAACCTGTGTCTGGTACAAAGCGATCTGCTCTGGGAGGATATTGAGGCAAATTTAGTCGCTTTTGATAAAAAATTAGATAAAGTCTCCGATGAGGCCGATATAATTATTTTGCCGGAAATGTTCAGCACCGGCTTTACCATGCGGGCCGCGCCCCTGGCCGAAAAACCCGGAGGCCGCACCCTGCGTTGGATGCGTGAACAGGCGGCGGCAAAACAGGCGGATATTGCCGGCAGTTTCATCGTTGAGGAAAGCGGACGCTACCTCAACCGCCTGCACTGGGTAAAACCCGATGGAAAAGTGTTCATTTATGATAAGCGTCATTTGTTCCGCATGGCCGGCGAGCATAAAATATACAGCGGCGGCCGGAAAAGGGTGATTATCGAAAAAAAAGGCTGGAAAATCATGCCTTTTATCTGTTACGATTTACGTTTTCCCGTGTGGTCCCGCCTGCGCGAAAAGGAGGCGGATGTGTTGATTTACATCGCCAACTGGCCGGAGCGCCGTTCTTCCCACTGGCGTCTTTTGCTTCAGGCGCGGGCTGTGGAGAACCAGGCCTATGTGGCCGGCGTGAACCGTTGCGGACGCGACGGCCTGGAGGTGGATTATCGCGGGGAGTCCGCCGTGCTCGATCCCCTGGGACGGGCGCTTACGGAGGTAGCGGAAAATGAGGAAAGGCTGCTGTATGCCACCCTTTCCCGCGAGAGGCAGGAGCGCTATCGCGAAAAATTTCCCGTCTGGAAAGATGCGGATATATTTGAGATAAAAGATGCGCAAAACAGAAACAGCGATTCGGATTAAAAAGGTAAACATATGAGTAGTCCCCATAAACCGGAATGGGCCAATGGCCGCCTGCACATGGAAGATGTGTCCGTTAAACCGTCATCCCTGCATGAGGCCCGGGCCGCGGCGCGCCTGTATGTGCCGGAAGAGGCGCATTACACGGTATTCCGGGACGGACAGCTAAAAGACGACGTCAGGGCCACGGCCACCATCGCCGCCATCCAGGCCGCGAAAAACACCCACGATCTTATCCCCCTGCATCAAAAGGGCGAACTGAACTGGGTGGAGGTCACCTTTGAGGTCTATGACGGTAATGTGCACATCGAGGCGGCGGTACGGGCCGTTACCCGTCAAAGCCTGGTGATGGAAGCCCTGACGGCGGTAAACGTGGCCGCCCTGACGCTGGTGGACTTTTGCCGGGATTTTCCGGGGGTCAGCATCAAAAACAGCCATATCGTTTTCCCCGAACCCAGGGAAAAAAGCCTGGAGATTACCACGCCGGTTCATGCCGGAATTTTAATCGTCTCGGAACGTATCCTGGCCGGACTGGGCAGCGACGACGCCGGACGCATTATCCAAAAGGGCCTGCGCGACCAGGGCTTTTTAATGGATCATTACAGCGTGATCGCCAACGATCCCGACAAGCTTACCGAAAAGGTTCAGCAATGGCTGGAGCAGGACGTGGAGGTGATTATTACCCTCGGCGGCAGCGGTCTGGGTAAAAAGGATATCACCATCAACACCCTGGAGCCCTTTTTTGATTTTCGTCTGGAAGGGGTGGAACAGTCCCTGTTTAACCGGGCGCAAATCGTCTATAACGGTTTTGTGGCCCAACGTATTGCCGTGGGTAAAATCGGCAAGGCCTTTATCGTCTGCCTGCCGCTGGATGAACGGCTGGCCCGCGAGGCCCTGGCCCTGTTGGCGCCCAACATCCGCTCTCTTTTCGAGGTTTAACCGGAATCCGGCCCTCACGGGGAGATAGCGCCCCTTGCTCTTTCCGCCGCGGGTTAATCCGGTTTGGCCGTTTCTTATTTTTTCTTATCTTGCGCCATGCTAAAAAAAAGAGCCTTTCTTGCTTTTGTCTTCCTTTTTCCTTTTTTCCCGTACGGTCAACAGACACCGGTTACGGTTGCCCTGCGCTTTGCGCCGCCACCCGGTTTTGAACGCGTGTCTTTGCCCGACAGCTCCTTTGGCGCCTGGCTGCGCCGCCTGCCCCTAAAGCCGGAAGGGAGCGCCCTGTATGATTTTCAGGGACGGCTGCAAAAAAGCGCCGGGGATACCACCCTGGCCGCCATCATCGATCTTTCCGTAAAGGGGCGGCGGCTGGAGCAGTGCATGGATATTCTGGCGCGCCTGTACAGCAGCTATTGCCGGGAACGCGGAAAAAGCAGCGGATTGGTCTGGCCCCTGCCCGGCGGAACCCCTTTATCGTTTAAAGAGTGGCAACAGGGAAAACGGCCGCTCTTTTCCGGCAGCCGTTATAGGGTGCTTGCGGGAAGGACGCCCGCTTCCGGCAATACCTTGCGCGGCTACCTGAACACCGTTTATGAACTGAGCGGCACGCAGACCTTTTATTTTGCCTGCCCGCGGGTAAGCAGGGCAGAGATACGGCCGGGCGACTTTATCGTAAAAAAGGGCGGCAGGGGACATGCCGTACTGATTTTGGACGTGGCCCGCAATAAAAACGGAGAGACCCGCGTACTCATCGCCCAGGGCGATACACCCGCCGTGCCGCTGCATATTCTGCGGGGCCGGGAGGGGCAGGTGTGGTTTGAAACCGGCGGGGAGAATCCCTCTCTGCCCATAAAGAAAAAAATGTATTGGAGCGGCTTGCGCCGTTTTGGTAAAAACTGCGGCTGTGGCGGCCGCTGATGTTTAAGGAGAAGGAAATGAACAACGAAAAGGCTTATTATGCGGTGATCTTTACCTCCCGGCAAACCGATGACCTGGAAGGCTATGCCGAAACCTCGCGGAAAATGTTGGAACGGGTGCGGGCGCAGCCGGGGTTTTTGGGCGTTGAGTCGGCGCGTGACGGTTTGGGGATTACCGTTTCCTACTGGGAGAGTCTGGAAGCCATTGAAGCCTGGAAAAAGGATGCCGAACACCGGACGGCGCGTCAATGGGGGCGGGAACAGTGGTACGCTTCCTTTTCCGTGCGCATCTGCCGGGTGGAGCGGGAATACCATTTTAAAAAAGCGGAATAAGGAACCACCCTACGCTCCGGCCCATTATTTTATCTTTCCCGGGGCTTAATAATGCGCCCGGTCATTAAATTGCGTATATTTGTGGCTATTCAAAAATATGTGCCGGGATATAAAAAAGAAAGGCTGCTTAAAACGTGAGTACGTTTGAACGCATACGCCAAATACAGATAAAGCTGTTACGTTTGTTTTACAAGCTGGACGCGCCGGCGGATTTATATCTGATGCTTCTGGCCGCCCTGGTCGGTCTGCTTACCGGCGTGGGCGCCTATCTGCTTAACCTGATTGTGGAGGGCGTGCATCACGGCCTGTTTGTAGAGGTGGGCGAAAAAAGTTTTTTTCAGGAGTATGAGAGCCTGCGCATCATCTTTCCGGCCGTTGGCGGTTTGATTGTCGGCCTGCTTACCTGGAAGTTCTCCCCGGAAGTAAAGGGCCACGGCATACCGGGGGTGATGGAAGCGGTGGCCGTCAAGGGCGGCATTATCCGTAAGCGGGTATCCGTGCTGACCTCCATCAATTCCGGCCTGACCATCGGCTCGGGCGGCTCGGCAGGGAAGGAAGGGCCCATCGTGCAGATCGGCGCGGCCATCGGTTCCAGTATCGGTCAGTATTTGCGGGTTTCACAAAAGCGCTTAAAAATTTTGGTGGGGTGCGGCGCGGCGGCCGGCTTGGCGGCCGTGTTTAACGCGCCCATTGCCGGGGTGCTTTTTTCCATCGAAATCATTCTGGCCGCCGATTTCAGCCTGGCCGTCTTCACCCCCATCGTCATATCGTCGGTCATCGCCACGGCCATGGCCCGTTACCTGGTAGGCAGCAGCCCCCTGTTTAACATCCCCTCCTATTCGCTGGCCAGCCCGGCGGAATATCCCTTTTATCTGCTGATGGGTATCCTGGGCGGCGTTTTATCTGTTCTTTTTATTAAAACGCTTTATTGGGTGGAAGATTTTTTTGAAGACAAACTGAAACTACCCGCGTTTGTCAAACCGGCGCTGGGCGGTCTGCTGGCCGGACTGGTCGCCTGGAAGATGCCGGAACTGTACGGCTTTGATGACAGCGCCACCTACACTGCCCTGACCGGCGCCCCCGATGTTTGGCTGCTGGCCGGGCTGATGTTTGCCAAAATACTGGCCACCTCTTTTACCCTCGGTTCCGGTGGAACGGGCGGCCTGTTCACCCCCTCCCTGTTTATCGGCGCCATGTTCGGCGCCCTGTTCGGCAGCCTGGTGGGTATGTTTTTCCCGGACAGCGCTCCGGCCGGGGCCTATGCCCTGGTAGGTATGGGCGTTATCGTGGCCGGTACCATTCACGCGCCGCTGTCTGCTTTTCTGATTATCTTTGAAATCACCCGCGACTACCAGATTATCCTGCCCCTGATGCTGGGCACCGTCACCGCCACCATCACCGCCCGCTGGATTTTAAAGGACTCGATCTATACCATGCGCATTTCACAAATATCCAAACGGGTGTTTGGCGGCCGCAATAAGGATGTGCTGGAACGGTTGACCATCGGCCCCTTTATCAATAAAAATCCCACGGTCATTTATGAACATACACCCATCGAGGATATCATTAAGATCATGATGCAATCCAGCCGCTCCACTTTTCCCGTGCTTAACCGCGCCCGGCAGGTGGTGGGCATCATCACCATGCGCGACCTGCGGCCGATTATCTTTGAACGGGAAGTGGCTCCGCTGCTGTTGGCCACCGATATTATGAGCGAAAATGTGTTTGTGCTGGAACCCCAAAACAGCCTGGGCGAGGCCCTGCGCAAAATGGAAATCGACGATTATGAATTGCTGCCGGTGGTGGAATCGGAAAAAAATATGAAATTCCTGGGCACCATCTCCCGGGATGAAATCAACCGCCGCTATACCAAGGAGAACCTGCTGGATAACGAAT
Organism: Calditrichia bacterium; assembly: GCA_026991535.1. GTDB lineage: Bacteria > Calditrichota > Calditrichia > Calditrichales > J004 > J004. The sequence continues at coordinate 5,018 of JALXBH010000238.1, forward strand.
GGGCCGGCGCCGGCGAGAATGAGTAGAAATCATTGTGTGAATTATATAGATTGGGGACGGATTCTCTATCCCTAATGTGTTCACAGCGTGAGGCGTCATGAATCTATTCACCCTGCCCGATGATTTTACCCCCGGCCGGCATCAGAGCCCGCCGCCGATTGCCGTGCAAAACTATTTTAGCGCGGGGAGCGGCCAAACCACTAAAATCCGATTGCGCTATCCGGTTTTCAGTTTTTTAAGGGAGGGTGAAAAAAGTGTCTTTTATCCACAACGACAGGCGCATATTGGCAATGACCATTTTTTAATGCTGCCCGCCCATCGTTGCGTGATGGCCGAAAAACAAACCGGGCGGCAACGCTATCACAGCATACTCTTTTACTTTTCCCCGCAACTGCTGACCTCGCGGGAGAGTCTACCCGGGCACACGCCCGCCACGGATACCCGCCCCGTCACTCCCGTGGCCATCGCCTATGACGACTACCTGAACCGCTTTGCCGAGTCCCTGTTGCACGCTCCGGAGGATGAGGACTTTCTGCGCCTGAAGCTGGAAGAGCTGTTGCAATACCTGCGGCGGCGTTTTCCTCAGCAACTGTCTCTTTTTCTGCGACAGACCATTTCTCCGGAAGAGTCACTGTTGCGCGACATCGTCAACCGGAATGTGTTGAGTGGCCTTTCCGTGGAGGAACTGGCCTTTCTCTGCCATATGAGCGTGGCCACCTTCCGCCGCCATTTCAGCCGTATTTACGGTATCTCCCCGCGCGAATGGCTGAAACGGGAACGCATGAAGCTGGCGGCCCGGGCCCTGGCCGGCGAAGGCAAATCTCCCTCGCAAATTTACGGCAAGCTGGGCTTTGCCAACCCCTCCGCCTTTGGCAGGGCCTTTCGCCGTCATTTTGGCCAAACGCCGGGCGAATACAGACGGCGCATGAGCGATAGGGAACATAATTTGAGCGATTGAGAACAACTCCGCTCCTTAAATTGAAGCCGTGTCCGCAAAAGCCGCGGCGTGAAACGGATCAAAAGTCCACGCGGAACGCCGCGCGGCTGTCCGGTGCCTTGCGGTTTTATGTAATTACACTATAATCCCCTTAAGGGCCGGCTTATATTTACGCAAGTTACCGGGAAACCCTTCATCTCTTATAAGGAGGCAACTATGATTTTTCGTAGTATCGTTTTTTTTATTTTACTGAGCCTGTCCATGCCGTGGGCGCAAACGTTTACGTTAAAAAGCAATGATGTGGGCGGACAAGCCACCGATAAACAGGTATTTAAGGGCTTTGGCTGCGAGGGTGACAACATCTCGCCGCAACTCTCCTGGGAAAACGCTCCCGAGGGCACCAAAAGCTTTGCCGTCACCATTCACGATCCCGATGCGCCCACAGGCAGCGGCTGGTGGCACTGGCTGGTTTTTGATATTCCCGCCGATGTGCACGAACTGAAATCCGGAGCGGGGGATGTAAGCAAAAAGCTGGCCCCGGCGGGAGCCATTCAAAGCGTAACCGACTTCGGCGTCGCCGGTTACGGCGGTCCCTGTCCGCCCAGGGGCGACGGACCTCATGCCTATGTGGTTACCGTTTATGCCCTTAAAACGGATAAGCTGGGACTTGATGAAAAAGCCAATCCGGCCCTGGTGGGTTTTTACCTGAACGCCAACACCCTGGCCAAGGCTTCGATCATCTTTTACTATGAACGAAAATAGACCTGACCTTTGAACCAACGCAAACACAACAACCGTGGGGAATAATAGTATGAAGCGCACACAACCTCGGCGGAGCCCCGGTGAACGGCCATCCGCGTCCTTTTCCCGGAAAGATGCGACCTTACGGATGCTGGCTCCCTGGGAGTATGCCCGCGCCGCCGGAATCCTGAAAGAAGCAAAGCTGATGGCGGATGACCTGAGTGATGCCCGTGTTGCCATGTTCGGACTTTATGACGGGGATACAATGTATGCTCTGGGAGGCTTTGAGCGTTATGGAAAAGACGCCCTGCTGCGCTCCATGGTTGTTCCGCCCAACCTGCGAAACCGGGGCCTGGGCGCCCGGCTTTTAACCGGGCTGGAAGCGCTTTTGTGGGCCAACGGCGTGGAAAACATCTGGTTGCTGACCATGACAGCCGCACACTTTTTTAAGCGGCACGGATACCGGAGCGTTGAGCGCGCCCGGGCGCCGGAAAGCATTCGTAACACCGGACAGTTCAGCGGCCTGTGCCCGGCCAGCGCCACCCTGATGCTAAAGAAAAGGAGCCCTTCCGATGGATGATTACCTGCCCGGCGTGATTAAACGCTTTGCCTATTACCGGGAGCTGGGTTGGCGCGCCATGGAACAGCTTGATCCGGAGGCCTTATTCTGGCGCTATAACCGGGAAAGCAACAGCATCGCCATCATCGTCGGTCATCTGTACGGCAACATGCTGTCACGCTGGACAAATTTTTTGAGCGAAGATGGCGAAAAGGCCTGGCGCAACCGTGACGCCGAATTTGAGGAAACCATACGGAGCCGGGACGAGCTGCTGAGCAGGTGGAATGCGGGCTGGGATTGCCTGATGGCCGCGTTGGAGCCCCTGACGGCAGAGGATCTGCGCAAAACGGTTACCATCCGCGGGGAGAAGCATACGGTGGTCGACGCCGTCAACCGGCAGCTCGCCCATTATGCCTATCATGTGGGTCAGATCGTCTTTATCGCCAAGATGATCCGTGACGAGCAATGGAGCAGCCTCTCCATCCCCCGGGGAAAGTCGCGCGACTTTAATAAAAAAATGGCCGGCAAACATAAGTCCGGCCAGGGAGAATAAAGTGTCTTTTAAGGGTCTGCAAAAAACATTTAGCCGCGTCCAGATCAACAGGGGCGCGCCGGAACGGGTTTTTCCGCTTCTATGCCCCGTGCGGGAAAAGGAGTGGCTGGAGGGCTGGGACTATACCATGATCCATTCCCGCTCCGGTTTTATTGAAAGGGATTGTGTGTTTACCACCCCCAATGCCGGCGGAGCGGATACGGTCTGGCAGGTTACCCGGTACGACCGGGAGAAGTACGCCATTGAGTTTTTAAGGGTCACTCCCGCGGAAAATGTGGTCAGGATAAATATTCATTTGCGGGAAAAGGGTAAAGGGATAAGCGAAACATCCATCAGCTACCGCTATACCGCGCTCAACGAAAGGCAGAATCGGTTTATTCGCGATGAGTTGGAAAAACAGTTTAACGACTCCATGGACTGGTGGGAAAAAGCAATAAATCACTTTCTGGCAACGGGAACCATGCTTAAAAAGCCGTAAAAGCTCGCTTCAAAAAAAAAGCCCGCCGTATGGCGGGCCGTAAGTATTACTCGTCCTTCAATATCTTCACAATGTCGGTCAGCATCTTCTTGGCGTCACCAAAAAGCATCATGGTGTTGTCATCATAAAACAGCTCATTATCCTCGCCGGCAAAACCGGTGGCCAGGCTGCGCTTAATGATCATCACCCGTTGGGCCTGATCCACGTTCAGGATGGGCATGCCATAGAGAGGACTGTCCTTTTTATAACGGGCGGCGGGGTTGATAACATCATTGGCGCCCACCACCAGGGCCACGTCGGTACTCTGAAAGTCATCGTTAATGGCGTCCATTTCCACCAGCTTGTCGTAGGACACATTGGCTTCCGCCAGCAACACGTTCATATGGCCCGGCATACGGCCGGCCACGGGGTGGATGGCAAAGCGCACATTGATGCCCCGCTTTTCCAGAAGCTGCATCAACTCATTCATTACATGCTGCGCCTGGGCCACGGCCAAACCATAACCCGGCACAATGATCACGGATTCGGAGTTTTCAAAAATCATGGCCGCGTCATCGGCGGTGTAACGGGTTACATTGCGCTGCTCGCCGCCTCCGGAGGCGCCGCTGCCCGAATCGGTACCCACGGCGGCAAAGAGGACGTTGGCCAGGGAACGGTTCATGGCCACACACATGATCTGCGTCAGGATGATCCCCGAAGCGCCCACCAGGGCCCCGCTGATGATCAGCACATTGTTGGAAAGCACAAAACCGGTGGCGGCGGCGGCCAGACCGGAATAGCTGTTCAACAGGGAGATAACCACCGGCATGTCGGCCCCGCCGATGGGAATAACGGAAGTAACCCCCAAAACGGCGGCAATGGCTATGATAACCAGCAAAAAGGTTTGTCCGTTCATGGTATCCATGCCGAACATCCAGCCCAAAACAAAGGTACCCGCCAACAACAGACCGTTAAAAGCCACCTGCCCTTTAAAGACAATAGGCCGGCCCGGCATCCATCCCTGCAATTTTAGAAAGGCAATCATACTGCCCGTAAAGGTAACGGTGCCGATCAACAGGCTGAGCACCAGGGAAACCACCACATCCGTGCCGCCCACCGGAAGATTTTCACTTAACTTTGTTACAAATTCCGAATAGGCCACAAAGGTGGAAGCTATACCGCCGAAACCGTTAAACAGGGCCACCATTTGCGGCATTTGAGTCATCTCCACCTTTTTGGCGGCAATGGCTCCGATCACCGAACCCACCAACAGACCAGCGATAATATAGGTAAAATCTACGATTCTCTGATCCAGCAAAGTGATTACAATGGCCAACAGCATACCCAGCATGGAATAGACATTGCCCTGCCGGGCGGTTTTGGGCGAACCCAGCTTTTTAAGACCCAGGATAAACAGAACCGAGGCGATCAGATAAACAACATTCGTAACAGCACCCATCACTTCGCCTCCTTCTTTTTATCTTTCTTAAACATCTCCAACATGCGGTCGGTCACCATAAAGCCGCCCACCACGTTGATGGTGGCTGAAATCACCGCCAGCATGCCCAACACCTGCCCCAGGGTGGAATGCCCCAGACCGGCGCTTAAAATAGCCCCGACAATGGTGATGCCCGAAATGGCGTTGGAACCGGACATCAACGGCGTGTGCAACAAGGGAGGCACCTTGGTAATCACCTCAAAGCCGACAAAAATGGCCAGCACAAAAATATAAATGGAAAATAAAATCTGTTCACTCATTCTTCAGCCCACCTTTCACGCGTTTAATATTTTTTCAACCAGACTGTTCACCAGTTTACCCTCGCGGATCACACAGGCGCCCCTGGTGATCTCATCCTCCCAATCCATTTCTTCTTCCTTAAACAGATGGCGAAACAGCGTAGTGATGTTTTTGGAATACATCTGACTGGCGTGCACGGGCAACAGGGCCGGCAGGTTTACGGCGCCGTAAATTTTTACGCCATGCTTTTCCACCAGCTTGTTTTTTTCGGTCAGCGCGGTGTTGCCACCCTGTTCGGCGGCAATATCGATAATCACCGAACCGGCGGGCATCATCTTAATCATTTCCTCGGTAATTAAAATGGGCGCGGCCTTGCCAAACACCTGAGCGGTGGTAATAACCACATCGGTTTTTTTAAGGCGGGAAGCTATGGCCTCCTGCTCTTTCTTTAGAAAAGCCTCGTCCATCTCCTTGGCATAGCCGCCCTCGGTTTCGGCGTCTTCGGGCATCTCCATTTCCACAAAACGTCCGCCCAGGCTTTCCACCTGCTCCTTAACCACGGGCCGGGGATCGAAAGCTTCCACCCGCGCGCCCAGGCGCTTGGCGGTGGCAATGGCCTGCAAGCCGGCCACACCGGCCCCCAAAACCAAAACCTGGGAAGCGGAAATGGTTCCGGCGGCGGTCATCATCAGGGGAAAAATCTTTCCCAGATAGTTAGCGCTCATCAACACGGCCTTATAGCCGGACAGGGTGGCCATGGAGCTGAGAGCGTCCATGCTTTGCGCCCGTGTAATGCGCGGCACAAAACCCATGTCAAAGGCGGTCACCTTTTTGCCCAGCAGGGCTCTTACCCCCTCCTTATGGGTTGTGGGCGAAAGAAAGGTAATTAAATACGCATCATCCTTTAACAGATCGGCTTCATGCTTTTTAAGCAAGGGGTGCTCCGTTAAGGGTTGCACCTTTAGCAGGGCATCCGCCCCGGCGTATACCGCGGCCGCGTCCACAACCTGCGCACCCGCCTGTGTGTATGCCGCGTCATCATGGCCGGAATTGAGACCCGCCCCGCTTTCCACCAACACCTCGTGGTTCATTTTAAGCAGCGGCCCGATCATGGATGGGATCAATGCCACCCGGGTTTCCCCCGCGGCAATCTCCTTCGGAACTCCTATTTTCACTACAGCCTCCCTCCGATTTCTTTGTACTATGGTTGGTAAGACACTTTTGGAATTTTATCAAAGTTACAAAAGTGAACGGAATCAATTCAAATTATTTGTCTTTTCTGTACATCTTTTTGCAAGGTTGCTTTAATCATCACTAATTCACTAACTTTAGCCCACAAATTCTGGAGACATATATGAAATCGCTGACACTTCTTTTTTTACTTGTAATCCTGATTGGCGGAAGCTCCGCCCAGAACGCCTCTCAAAGAGAATGGAAGATTTTCCGCAAGGGGGTAAGCGAGTATCAAAACGGCAATTACGACCTGGCCCTGCAAAGTTTTAGCCTGATGCTAAATAAATTGCCCAACAGCGCCCTGACCACGGCCAATTTTCTTATGCTGGCCAAAACAAACTACAAAGCCGGCCATTACCAAACCTCTCTGGAACAATGTAGTAATTTTTTAAACCGTTTTCCCAAGAGCGCCTACCGTGATGATATCCTACTGTTGGCCGGCAACAATTACTACCGCCTGAACCGCATCGACGCCGCTGTGGAACAATGGCTGCTGGCCGCCAAAAACGCCGACGATCCCTCTTTGGCTAAAAAAGCGTGGCAACGGGCCCTGGATGCCGCCCGTTTTAAATTGAACCGCTTTGCGCTGGAGAAGATGGAACAGACAAACGGAGACGCTTTTGTGCGTACAGCCCTGTCGCTGATGGTGGCCGAAAAGCTGTGGAGCGACGGAAAAAAAAATCAGGCGCGGAATAAGTTAAACACCACCACTCTCCGGGGAATGCCGCCGCAAATCCTTGCCTATGCCGGGCGTCTAAAAAATCTCTTTTCCGGGAAAATGGTAAATGAGTGGCATGTGGCCCTGCTCCTGCCCCTCAGTGGTGAAAACGCCCCACTGGGCAGGGATTTCAAACAGGGGGTGGAACTGGCCGTCGCCAAATACAATAAGCTGCACGCCAAGCCCATTGTGCTTAAAACCTATGACTATAAAGGGCAACTGATTCCCGCCCTGCGCCACATGCGGCAGATTGCCGACGATCCCAATATTCTTTTTGTTTTCGGACCGCTGGAGAACGACATCACTGCCGCTTGCGCCTCGGTAGCCAATTACGAAGGGCTGACCCTGATCAGCCCCACGGCCACGGAAGCAGCCATTACCCAATTGAGCGCCAACAGCATCCTGCTTTCGCCCACACTGGAAACCCGCTCGCGTATTTTGGCCACTTTTGCCGTGGACTCCCTTAAGCTAAAACGCTTTGCCGCGCTCACCCCTCTGGATGATTACTTTTTACGCCTGGAAGACAATTTTAAAAGCACTCTTTTGGAAAGCGGCGCGGAGATGGCTGCCGAAGAGTGGTATATCCCCGGCGATCAGTCTTTTAAAAAACAGTTTAAAATCCTTAAACGAATCGGCCTGAAACTCAGCTTTGCCGATTCCGTGTTGCTGGAACAGCCTCTGTTGACGCAGCATGAGATTGATTCTTCCTATCGCGCCTGGCAAAAGGATATCCGGGAAAAAATGAAGGAAAGCAAAACCAAAATCGACTCCGTTGACCTGGAGGTTACCGCCTTTAGCGGCTTGTTCCTGCCTGTCTATCGCGAGGATATCGGACTGATGGCCTCGCAATTTGCCTTTGCCAATATAAAAACGCAGCTTTTGGGCAACAGCGATTGGTACGACCTGCGCGAACTCAAAAAGAACCGCAATTACATCAACGGTCTGATTTTTGTCAGCGACGGATACCTTAATGAAAACGATTGGAACTACCGTCAATTCCGCAATGCCTTTCGCGACCGCTTCAAGTCCACCCCTTCGCGCTATGCCCTGATAGCCTATGACAGCTTCAGCTATATCAGCGCCATCTTCTCCGATGACGCCAGTCTGTCGCGGAGAGGCATCAGTCCGGCCGTGGTGGGCCTGCCCGACAGCCAGGGCTTGTTCCGCAAGTTTGCCATAGACCAGAGCCGCTCCAATCGCGCGGTAAATATTTTAAAATATATGTACGACCAGCTTATCCCGCTGCAATAATGTCGGGCGCGGTACGCTACGGAATTTTTGAGGGCCTGCCCCTAACTCAGGCCCTTTCCACGCGCAAGGGCGGAGTCTCTCCGGAGCCGTACCACTCATTAAACATGGGGCTGCGCACCGGAGACGCCGTTGCC
>JALXBH010000239.1 GCA_026991535.1 Calditrichia bacterium
AACTGGTCGGCGCCGTTTACCGTTAACGCCTCAACCGATTATCAGGGCGATCCCGACGTCGTCATAGACCCCAGGGGACGCATACATATGTTTTACCACAACTATCCGCAAAACGACCGGTACAACGGCATGCGTATCGTCTACGGCTGGTCCGATGACCTGGGCCAAACCTGGCAGCCTTCGTCCACCTTTAACAACATTGTTTCCGATGACTCCCGCAGCCTGCTGGTGGAGGGGTCTCATTATCAGGCGGTCACCGGAACCCTGTGGACATTCTGGAAGGATGAATCCGAAAAACAAAGCGGCGGAGGGATCGAAATCAAGGCCGCCTATTCCACGGACCGCGGCGTAAGCTGGTCCACGCCGGAGTTTGTAACGGACAATGGCAACAATGCCATCGGTTTTAAGGCCATTCTCGTTTTGGAAGACGGAACCATCGGCATGAATTACGAGTCGCCCAACACCCCCTCCAGCGGATTGTTCCGGGTCTATTACCGGGAACGTCAACCGCTTGCCACCACTTTGAAGACACAGCAAAATATCATCCCGTCAACATTTACCTTAGAGCAAAACAGTCCCAACCCTTTTAATCCGGCAACGGAGATCGCCTTTTCCCTGCGCGGGGCGGCCACGGTAAACTTAAGCGTCTATGACGGAGCGGGGCGCCTGATACGCACGCTGTTCAGGGGCCATCGGCCGGCCGGTCGGCACCGCTTCTCCTTTAACGCCGCCGGGCTGGCCGCGGGTATTTACTACTATACCCTGTCCGACGGCAAAAGTACGATCACAAAAAAAATGGCCTATCTCCCCTAAGGCCAAAAAGGCTGCTTCCGCTTGCGGAGGCAGCCCTTTTATTTGGTGTGTAATTTTTACCGCCCGGCATCCAGGCGGGGGACTATTTTGGGGAAGAGGCCTTGAACGGTTGGTAATCCTCATGCTCCTCGCCCGGCACCAGATAAACCCGGGAGGAAAGTTCCCGCAGACCGTTGAGGGGATCGGGGCCGCCGGTGATCAGGTCGCGCATCAAGCGCTCCAGCCGCTCGTTCTGCCGCCACAAATGATAGGCGTGCCAGTCGGTGGCCCGGGTGGCGTCGATGTAAATGGTGTTGCGGGCCAGCGGTTCGGGGCTGCCGTCCGCGCGCCGGATTTGCATGCCCAGCCGCTCCCTGTGGGTATAAACCTTTACCGGTTCCAGCACCTGATCCTCGCCGTTATAGAAAAGATAGACCTCTTTGGCAAAGTCTAGTTTTTCCAGCCAGCGGGCGTGGCCGCGCAAGTCCGTTTCCGGAGCCACAATCAGTACCGCATCCAGAAAACCGGCGGGTAAATCCCCCTTATAATCTTCCAGCATTTTACGCAGAACCACCGCGCCCATGCTGTGGGTCATCAACACCCGGCGTCTTGCGCGGGAGGTGTCCGTTGCCCAGGCGCGCAGCGTTTTTAGCAGCCAGGGGGCGGAGGCGCGACCGTTTTTGCGGGGTATGGTGCGCGCGTCTATCCAGGCGGGCCACTTAAAAACCACCACCCCGGCCCCGTACTTTTCAGGGAGACGTTCAAACAAAAGATTGTAGCGCACGCGGGAAGGATAATCGCCCATGCCATGCACAAACAGTAGGTCCCGGGGACCCGCCTGTTGATAGACACGGCTGGAGTCAAAGGCACGCAAAACCTCCCCGGGCTCAAAGGATTTCTCTTCGGAAACATACAGGCGGATATCACCCTTTTTCAGCGGCATAAGCTCCCGCTGCGTTTCCACCACATGCCGGCCCAAAAAATTAGAGAGCGAACATCCCGCGCTTAAAAAAAGGAGTACCACCCCAGGCAGTATCAGACGCGTAACCGGTTTCATCCCCTTCCCTTCAATTATATTTGACCTCCGTTTTAAGTACGGCCCTAATTTACGCAGGGACGGGCTACAAGTTTCTCCCGTCCGGTGGAGAAAAAGTCTCTTAAAGACTTGTATACAATCCAACATATTTAGTACAATGGGTCATGGCCAAAAAGAATAAAGCGCAACCAGAGGCTCTTCAATTAAAAATCGAGCAGGTACACAAGGAGTTTATCGGCGCCGTCGCCGTGGAAGATGTCTCGTTCCGGGTGGAGGCAGGCAAGGTGTTTGCCCTTTTGGGCCCCAATGGCGCCGGCAAAACCACCCTGATGCGCATGATTATGGATATCGTACGCCCGGACAGCGGTTCCATACAGATAAACGGTCAACCCCGCGCGACCATACCGCGCAATCGTTTCGGCTATCTGCCGGAGGAACGCGGACTTTATGCCCACGCCCGGGTGCTGGAACTGCTGGTCTATTTCGGAACCCTCAACCACATGCCGCGGCGCAAGGCCGAGGTGGAGGCCATCCGCTTTTTGGACCGCCTGGGTCTGATCGACTATTCAGACTATCCTATCCATTACCTCTCCAAGGGTATGCAGCAAAAGGTGCAGTTTATCGCCGCCTTTTTACACAAGCCTGATATTCTGATCCTCGATGAACCCTTTTCCGGCCTCGATCCCATCAATCAGATTGCCCTGCGCGAGATACTGAGTGATTTTAAAAAAGAGGGTAAGCTGATCATCCTTTCCACCCATCAGATGGAGATGGCCGAAAAAATGTGCGAACACGTTTGCATGATCCACCAGGGGCGGCTGATCATCGATGCGCCGCTTAAGGAGATAAAAAAACGGTTCCGGGACAACACCTATCTGCTGGAGGCGGATCATGCCCTGGAAACCCTGCAAATGATGGACAAGGTGGATGTGCTGGAAGCAGGCAGCAACGGCATCAAGTTCCGCCTCGCCCCCGGTCTCGATTCCGGTGATCTGCTGCGGGTGATCAGCGCCAAGCATCTGGTACGTCATTTTCAGATGTTCGAACCCTCCCTGCACGATATTTTTATCCGTCTCATTCAACGGGAAACGGAGGAACTCCATGCGTAATATGCTGCGCATCGCCCGCTGGGAGTTCCGCAATCGTGTGCGGACGCGTTCCTATCTGTTCAATACCTTTGTATCGCCGTTGATTTTTACCATGCTCTTTCTGCTGCCGCTCTACTTCACCACCCATCAACCCGATACCTCGGTTAAACTGATCGGCGTGATAGACCTTTCGCCGGAAAAGGAAATTGCCAACAAACTTTCCAACGCCCTGAACCGCAGCTATAAGCTGGAAAACAAACTTTCTCAGTACGGCATCTATACCATATCCATTCAAAACACTCCGGCCTATCGCGAACTCCGCAGCGAACTGAAGGATATTGAGGCACAGTTTGATTCCCTCAACCGTCTGCACAACCGCATTAAACAGGAACGCACTGCCTACTTTACACAAAAGGCGACGCCCAACCGTCAGTTTTCCCTGAACCGCTCTTATGAACGACTGAGAAAAGTACGCGAGGAAAAGGAACTGGTGGGCATGGAGCTGCAACGCTACCGCACAGCCATGGACAGCCTTTATGCCCGCAAGGCGCGCGTGGTGGCCGATTCGATGATCATCAACAATGTGCTTAGCGCCTATCTGCTATTTCCCGGCGACTTTATAAAAACCGGCCGCATCGAATACCACACCCGCAGCACGGCCGATTTGCTGGACTCCGAGCGGCTGGAGAAAACACTGCAAAACCTGATTATCCGCAGTCGCTTGCAGGAACTGAATCTGGGCACGCGTAAGGTACGCGAGCTGATGCGCCCCATCCATCTGGATAAATATAAGATCCGCGGCAGTGAAGAGGAGTCGTGGAATATCTACGCCCAGTTTTACGGGCCGTTGATCGGTGTTTTTCTGCTTTTTATCGCCATTTTTACTTCGGGGGGCTATCTGTTCAGCGGTATGATGATGGAAAAAGCCAACCGTATTCTGGAGGTACTGCTTTCCTATGCCCGCCCGGGGGAAATCATGGGTGGAAAAATTCTGGGCCTGGGAACCGTGGGGCTGACCCAAGTGCTGATCTGGCTTTTTATCACTTTTCTGCTCAACTCCGGGGGGATTATCTCCGGCGGCAATCTCAGCTATCTGACCTTTGAAAACGCGCTCTACTTTTTGCTCTACTTCAGCCTGGGTTATCTCT
>JALXBH010000240.1 GCA_026991535.1 Calditrichia bacterium
GATCAATGTGATCGACCGGGCGGGCAATCTTATTCTGTTCGGCAGTGACCGCGGCCTGTTCGGCTACAACGGGAAAAAGCGCGCCTGGCAAAAGTTTACCGCCGCCCCGCTGAATGACGACGCCATCCTGGATATTGCCCCCTACGGCGACAAGGCTTTTATCGCCACCGTCAATGGTCTGTTTTTATGGCAGCCGGGTCAGCCCCGGGCCAAAACCATCGGCCAAAAGATACTGCGCCAACGGGCCGTTAATAAAATACGCCTTCAGGGCGCGCGCCTGTACATCGCCACCGATCAGGGCTTGTTTACCTATGACGCGGAAGCGGACACCCTCTCCTTTTTACAGGAACGCTCGGCCATACCCACCAACTTTACCAAGGCGCTGGCTATCCGCTCCGACAGCCTGTGGTTTGCCAATCGTTTCGGGGTGGGGCTTTTTGACATGAAGAACGATACCTGGCGCTCCTTTCCCTTTGACCAGATGAACTTTTTTCCCCATGTGTATGACATGGCCCTGCAGGATGACAACCTGTGGCTGGCCACCGACCTGGGTCTGTTGAAGTATGACACCTACCGTGACTACTGGTATCTCTATACCGTAAACGACGGCCTGAGCTCCAATGTGGTCTACCATGTGGATGTGGAAGAAGATGTGCTGTGGCTGAGCACGGACCAGGGCCTTTGCCGCTTTAAATGGTATGACGAGCAGCGCTATGAATAGACCGGCGGCCTCCGCCCGCTTATTTCCCGGATTCACCCGGTTTTTTCCCGATATAGTAACAATAGGTCCCTATGCGCGTGTTGATATAAGCTGTTTCCCTTACATCCTTAAACCCGCATTGCACCATATACTCCGGTAACAGGCCTTCAACATTTTCCCGGGTTGTCTCAAAGCCATCCAAAAGCTGAACGGCATAAAACAACACCCTTCTGAAACGGTCTTTCGGCTTACCCCAATCGCCGACCACCAAAACACCTCCCGGTTTTAAAACACGATGTATCTCGCGCAGGCAGCCCTTCTTTGTTTCCGTATCGAGCTGATGAAAAACCAGGGAGCTAAAAACCTTGTCAAACGCGTTGTCTTCAAAGGGGAACTTTCCGCCATCGTATAAAAAGAGGGAAATGGCCACCTTTTGCCGGGCAAGTTTTTTTTCCGCGATCGCCTTTACACGGGGATCAATATCCAGGCCGCGGAGCCGGGAGCGCGGCTCTCTTTGGGCCGCCAGAAGCAGGTTTTGTCCCGTGCCAAAACCGAATTCCAGTATTTCCTCCTCTTGTCCGGGGTTGAGTTCATCGATCAGCCTGTTCCGGAATTTTTTTTCAGGCATGGTTAATTTTATGGTCAGATCATAAAATCCCGTTAACCCGTCGTAACCCAGGGCGGGAATGAAATCCCTCTTTTCTGTCGTACTCATTTTACTTCTCCTCAAAAAGTTAATTATCCACAAACATCGATAAAAACTATAATCTTCCGGGAAGAGAAGCTTGAATAAACCTGCTATCTTTTAAACAGGGAGGAGGGGGTTACGCCAAACATTTTAAAGAATGTGCGCGAGAAGTGCGCGGAATCGCTGAAGCCCGCCTTATGCGTCGATTCGGTAAAGTCGGCCCCCCGGGAGATAAACATAAGCGCCTTTTGAAGACGGAGCCATAAGATGTACTTACGGACGGGGAGATTCAGCTTTTCCTTAAACAAATGTAAAAAGCGACTTTCAGAGAGGTGAATTCGTGCGGCAAGTTCCCCGGACTTTATCTTGCCGGCGCCCAGGTTGTCGGCAATAAAAGCGGTGATTTTTTCCAGGCGCGGATCGTCTATCTTTTTGGCCGGCGTGGTACTGACGGGAATGCCAAGGGTGGATTTCAGGAAGTTAAAATTAAAAATCTCCCTTTCCCCCGGCGGGCCGTCTATGGGGGGGAGTTCCCGGACGCCGGGGGAAGACATCGGAAAATGGTCCAGTATCTGCCGGGCCTGTAACAACTCCGGTTCCAGAAAAATAAACAGATAGTCGCTTTTTCGCCCTATGAAGCGATGTGCAATATTCGGCTTAACGATTATGCCGTATACGTTTTTAAAGGTTTTCTCTTTGGTAGTAAGATTAAACGGTTTATCCAGGGCAAAAACCAGTTCCAGGGCATGATGCGCGTGTTCCGCCGTTTGGATATCCGAGCCGATATAATAGGCGATCCCCTGAACCATGCCAAATTTTTTCATATCTGAATTCCCCGGGTGATGATGGAAGCCGGTTTTTGCCGTCTTTCCGCCGTAACAACGCCCGGTGAAAAAAATTTATTTCCCCTCCGGGATGCGTAATAAAATTTTACGGAGAGTTCACTTTATGCTAAAGCGGACTTATATTAAGCGGACAGGACGGACCTTACATTGGTATCAATAAAACTTATGATCGTTGAATATAAAACCATGGAACTCTACGGCAGGATGCTTTTTGAAAAAGTAATTCTGATTCCGCCCTTTAAAAAGAATAATCCCATGTCCAATGAGGCCTGCTTTCTCTATATCATGGATGGGGAATATAATTCCCTGTCTGAAAAGGAACAGATGAGGATAAGGGCCAATGAAGCCGTTTTGATGAAATGCGGCCGTTACCTTTCCCAAATGTACGCTTCCGGCGACTCCAAAAGATATGAAGCCGTTGCCGTGCACTTCTATCCGGATATACTTAAAAAAATTTATAACGACAAATTACCTGCTTTTTTAAAAAAGGGAATCGCTAATACCAAAAGCATGGCCAGGGTGAACAGTGATCTGTTAATACATAAGTATATCGAGGGCATCCTCTTCTATTTCGAAAACCCGGGATTGGTGAATGAGGAGATTCTCATCCTGAAGACAAAGGAAATTATTTTACTGTTGCACCAAACAAAAAACGCGCCGGCCATTCACGCAATCCTGGCCAATCTGTTTAACCCGGTCTCTTATTCATTCCGGGAAGTGATTGAAGCACACATCTACTCTCCGGTCACCATAAGGGAACTGGCCCGGCTGACCCATATGAGTTTATCCTCCTTTAAAAGGGAGTTTAAAAAAATCTACAACCATTCTCCCGCGGTTTACCTGAAGGATAAAAAACTTGCCCGGGCCCGTGAGCTTTTATCCGCCTCCGGCTTACGTGTCAGCGATATCGCCTTTGATTGTGGTTTCAATGATGTGGCCCATTTTTCCAAATCCTTTAAACAGAAATACTCGCTTACCCCCACCCAATACCGCCTGACCCATTTTAACAAATCTTTGAGCCGATCGGAATAGTACTTCTTTTCTGCAATCGCCATATTGATCCCTGTGTTTATAATATACAGGAGATCGATATGAAGAATGTTGTGGTAACGGGGAGCAGTAGCGGATTTGGCTACTTCATTACCCTTACATTGGCGCGCGCGGGTTATAAAGTTTGGGCAACCATGCGTGATCCTCATGGAAAAAACAAGGCCGGGAGGTTGAAGCTGGAAACGATGGCCAGCCGCGAAAAGCTGGCCATTCGCGTTGAAGAGCTGGATGTAACAAGCGACCATTCGGTGCACAAACTGGCGGATACGGTATTAGGAACGGACGCGAAGCTTGATGTTCTTATTAACAACGCTGGGATTATGTATGTTGGTATTACCGAAGCTTTTAGTCTTAAACAGGCCCGGCAACAGTTTGAAACCAACTTTTTCGGCATTATCAGAACATCAAAAGCTTTTCTTGGTCCCATGAGAGAAGCGGGAGCAGGACTAATTGTCAACATCTCCTCTCTCGCCGGCCGGTTGGTCTTTCCCTATTTTGGCATCTACTGCGCAACCAAGTTTGCCCTGGAGGCTTACAGCGAAGCCCTTCGTTATGAGTTAAGGCCCTTGGGAGTTGATGTGTGCATTATCGAACCGGGCCCTTTCCCAACCGGCTTACTTTACAGCGGCCCGTCCGAGGCAGATAAAGAGGTTCTTGAGGGTTATGGAGATATGCGTGGTGTACCCGGAGCCCTGTTGGAAAATTTTGATTCTTTTTTTAAAAGTGCCGATGCACCGGATCCCCGCTCGATGGCGAACGATGTTCTTAATTTAGTTGAAATGCCCCGGGAACAACGTCCCACAAGACAGGTTTCCGGCATTGACTATGGCACGGTTGAGCTTAACAAAAGGGTTTTACCCCTTCAGGAAAAGCATGTACGGGACAATCTGCAAATGGGACATCTTCTATAGTGGCCGTTGCCAAAAACGGTCCGGTCACCGGTAAACCACAATCTATTTAAAAAGTATAGGATTAATATCATGAAAACGACCTTAACAGATGAAAAGAATAAAATATTTGCCACGGCTCTGATTTATATCCGTGAAGGAAAGCAGGACATGTTTGAAGAATACCGGACCCAAGCCGGGCCCATTATGGAAAAATACGGTGCCCGCCTGGAAAAAATTATAAAGCCGGAAATGCTGGCTCAAGGTGATATGGCTCTGCCCGGTGAGATTCATTTTGCCGTATTTGACAGCCCGGAAAGCATGACAGCCTTGAATGATGATCCTGATTATAAAAGAATCATCAAGGAGCTGCGCACACCCTCGGTTGAAAAACTCGTTGTCATTCTATCATACCTGTCGGATTTTAAGTTTAAGCGGGAAACCGGAGACAAATCCAAAATATATGGCATTGCCCTGCTTAATTACAACAAGGGTGAGCGCCATGTAAAACTTTTTGAGGAATACCACGAACAGGTCTGTAAGATAATGCCTGAGTTTGGAACCCACTTTGAACGATTCCTGATACCAACATCACTTAAGGGAGAGTTCAAACAGCCTGACGAAATCCACAGGTTTTATTTTGACTCCATGGAAGGCTTACAGCAAATGGGCAATGACCCCAGAATGCTAAAACTTTTTCCCTTAAGGGATGAATCCCTGAGCGACCTTAATTTTATTATCGGCAAGGCAATATAAGATGTCGGGATGGAAACGATTAATCAAGGGGTTGTTCGCTTCCTTTTTTAACATCCGCCCGGTAGTTGGCAGGAGACAAACAGATGATCTACTTTAACCCGAGGGCTCTGCATTTTTTAAGGAGATTGCCCGCTAATAACAACAAAGAGTGGTTTAATGCCCATAAGGATGTTTTTAAAAATGAGGTTGAAAAGCCCTTCCGGTTGTTTGTTACCGATTTGATCCCCCAATTGAAACCTTTCATGCCGGATATTCAGGCAGAGCCGACAGAGTACATCTTTCGTATTTACAGGGATATTCGATTCAGTCGGGATAAGACCCCATACAAGAACCATATTTCGGCCATGATCAGCCCCGGGGGGCGTAAGGACAAGACAACACCGGGAATGTATGTTCAGATTTCGGGAAATGACGTAAGAGTTTACAGTGGATGTTTCGAACTATCACCCACTCAACGGGAGCAAATTCGCCGAGCCATTTACACCCATGACGCCGTTTTCAGAAAACTTATCCAGGATCCGGGTTTTATTGACACCTTCGGTGAAATCCGTGGAGAAAAGTACAAAAAGCTACCGCGTCCCTACATGGATGTCATTGAAAAACAGCCGCTTTTGGCGAACAGATCGTTTTATTACTTCAAAAAATATAAGTCCGGCCTTATTTTATCGCCGGACTTTATCAATATCCTTATTAAGGATTACAGCCATGCCGTTCCCTTAAATCGCTTTTTCCTGTCCGCCTTAACACCTGACCCGGTTTTGTAACGCCATAACCAATAATTAGGAGGGGCTGTTTTTGTGTAAACTTCCGCGGTATATTGAAAGAGCACTTTATAAAACCCGGGAGAATGCTTAATGGTCTCCGTATTGTTAAGGAAAATTCTGTTTTTCGGATGGGTTCTCCTTTCCGTCCGTGGCTTTGGACAGACACCGCCCAAAATCAATGTTATATATGGTAAACAGCATATTTACACCGTGGAAACACCCAACGGCTGGATTAATGATAAGGAGTTTGCAGCTTCCGTTGGTCTGGTCTCTTTTTTTTATGCCCGGCAGGACTCCTTGAAGCAGCCTAAAAGCTACTTTTATACCATGGGGTACGATAAGGATGAAAAAAACCGCACTCTTAAGTCTTTTATAAGCGGAGATATGGAGACATTCAGGAAGAAATACCCCGGCTTTGAATTTAAACAGGATGATATCACACCGCCCCGGGGAGTCACTAAGGCCGAGAAATATTCTTTTTTTAATCTGACGGACAGATACCGCGAGGAGGTTGTCTATCTGGAAACGGAATCCTCCGTTTTGGTATGCGCTTTCTCAGCCTTCAGCAAAGAGGATTATACAAACTACCGCAAAGCGTTTAAACTGTTTGTGGCCTCCTTACACTACAGGGGGAATGACCCTAAAAGGTTTATCGAGTGGTATAAAAGGGGAAAATGAAACGGGCTGCCGTACCTAACGGGCGGAATTGGAAATAGAAACTTTCACCTGCTCCATAAAAATATAACGGCCGCGAGAAGGGCCAGGGTGACAATCCATAAAACCAGTGATTTCCGGATAGCCTTTTTGGCCTTATCCGCCGCATACCATGTTCGTGGAGATACCCCCTGAAAAAGAAAGGTGCCTATTCCCGCCAGGTTTACGCAGATGATATTGGCGCTAAAAAGTAAAAACGCGCCTGTCGCCAGCTCATATTCTCCGCTTCCAACCATTAATCCAAAAACGGTAAGCGGGGGCAATAAGGCCACGGCAACCATTACGCCAATAACCGCGGCCGAGGCGCCCGTGGTAAAGGCCAGTACGCCCGCGGCGCCCGAAGCCAGGGCCAAAATGATGTCCGCAAAACCGATACCCGTTCGGGAGGAAATCTCCGCCACAGCCGGATCAACATCGAGAAGCAGGCCCATGGCCGCGGCCAGAAATACCACAATCGCGCCGCCGGCAATCAGCGTTTTCATGGCATCCATGCCCAGCTTTTTTTCCGCCAACACGGAAGACAGCGCCAGCGCCACGTTCGGGCCCAGAAAGGGGGCGATCACCATGGCGCCGATTATAACGGCGACATTGTTGTTTAACAGGCCGATGGCGACAACCACCGTGGACAGAACCGTCATCAGTATAAAGACATTGTTTAGTTTGGTGCTTTCAACAACATCGGAAAAGAGTTCTTCCCGGCTTATCCTCAGTCGGGCCTGTTCCTTTTTTTCATCGCCCGGGCCGGTTTTCTTCTTTTTTGCTTTCGGACGGGGAAGCGAGGCCTCTACCGGGAACAGGATCAGGCGAAAGCCGGCCGTTTTTGAAAACTTCTTTTCAAACAGATCCATGATGGCTTCGCTTTGGACAGAGTCCAGAAGTATGCTTACAACAAAGTTTTTCGAGGACCGTTCTTCCTGCCAATAATTTAGTTTTTCCCGCTCCTCAAGCAGGGCAAGGGCCTCTTTTGCGTGCTCGCGGGGAAGTATGATTTTTATTACGCGTTCGGACATGGGATATTAACTTGTTAGTTAAAAATTGTATACAGAGTAGCGGATTACAAGGCTTTTTACTGTCAGTTATTTATCTTTTTGTTTCAATTCTGCGAATTAAAGCACTAAAGTTTCCTAAAAAAATAGGAGATAGACAAGCTATTTCGCTGTTTTTAGTAAAACGTTGGCTTGTACGAAATGCAAAAGTGCTTAGATATATGAGTGCATATTGAAATATTAGTTTTCATTGAAAAAACCCAAATTCGAATTATTAAAAGTTCCGGTAATTAATGCCCTGTCCAATAGTATGTTATATTCCTCACAACTTGTCTCTGGAACAAGGCAACAATTGTGGCAAGATGAGCTATTGAGACTATCCGGCCCTTGTCCGCTGCTTTGACCTATATCTGAACAAACCGGATCGGCAGAACACCATTCTGCATCAGAAACAGCTTCTTTAATTAACTTTGCAAGGTGATTTTCTTTACCCTGACGCACCAAGCCCCCAAGTGAACCTTCAGAATCACCAGAAGAAGTATATATTAAGATTCCATGCATTTCCTTATTATCTTCTGAACTGAAATATATTCTTTCTCTTAAAGCTGACGACCCGTAACCACTATTAAAAGTTAACCTTTTAATAAGAAGATGAGCAAAAGTATGCATCATTACAAATACCGGATTAATTGTATCAAATCGTGGATGCTGCCCCCAAACCTGTACATATCTCGAAATTAAAGGATAATCGGAATCATTAAACTGACTTAACCAAGCGTCTAGTTTTTCTTTTTTAAACTGCAAAAATATTCCCTCACCAAAAACCTGAATTGCAGGCAACCAATTAACATTAGAGGATGATAATTCGGACATATTGATGGTATTGTTCGAATTTATCCTTGCAAATCCACGAAAAACCCTTGTTTCTTTTAGCTTTTCAATCAACACAACTTTTTCAAAAAAGTTATTCAGGAAATCGCCCTCACCGTATTCATCAAAAGTTTTAACAACTGATTTAAAATCTGCATTTTCACTATTTCTTTCATTCAAGATATATTGGTATTCCTGATATCTTAAATCCAGTTCTGAAATTATCTCATTGTTGTTTTCGTCATCAGTGGATGAAAGAATTATATGTTCTATTTCTTCAAAAGCATCATCAGCCGTTATAAAACCATTAATAATTTCTGGCCTAGTTGCCAGTATTGCCATTAAAATTTGATGATCGGTTGTTTGATTGTAATAATTCTTTAGTGTTTCAATTCCAACCTCATCAATTATTTTGCCCACATAATTATTTGTAGTGGCATCAAAATCTGGCAAATAAAGTGCAGAAACAATATTTGAATAATGGATGTTTGAGCCACCCCGAATAAGAACCTGAAGGTGTTGTCCACAACTATCATTCATATGTTCAGGGCCAAGCCAGGGCCGGCTACCTCTACAATACTGGCCGGAAGGGTTATTATTGTTAGGATTTTGAACATTAATATTTTGCCTTTCAACTGCATTTAGTCCAATAGAAGCTAAAGCACTGTTATAGACCATACTGTCAGGTGTTTTAGAAACATTCATTAACCCACTTAATGACTTTTGTGCACCACAGGTACATTTTATCCAGATACTTCCCAAGTCACCTGTACCACTACTTGCATGATATGATAAGTTGTGATTTTGACCATCATCGGGAACCGGCCCATTGTGTATCCATTCTTTAAAAGGGACATCCTGAATATGGCCTTGCGGACAAGCTGCAACAAAACGAACAGGTATCATTTTATAGCCACAATCAGTGCATATCGGAGTATCAGTTTGAAGTAATGGAATCTCTCTCATAGCTCCGCAGCGGGGGTTGGTACAATAATGCCATTGGGGGAATCTTATACCGGGAATCTCTAGATATTTATTTGTATTACCCGTAGTTTTATATGGAAATGGTCTGTAAAAGTATTGAACCCTTAAGAGATTTTCAAGTCTTGACTCATGAATCAAAAATTCATTTTTATCAATTTGTCCACCTGTTGCTTCTCTTATTTGCAAAAGACTGTCCCACAAATCAAGACCACCTATTATATATGATTGTTCTCCCGGGAAGTTCACTAACTGTCCTATTCCAAAAGGAGTAATTAACTGGCTGCTTCGGATATTATTTTTCATGATAATTAATTAGTAATATCGTTTGGAATAATTTTAACTACTGATTCTAAATCCACACCCCTCATTGATGTGGGAGTTGGTAAAGCTCGTCCAATTATATCACGTCTGACCTCAGCACTATTCGAATACAAAAGTGGTATGAAATTCGGATCACGTAATAAGCTAAAATTACCAGCATCACCATAATTTTGAAATCCCCTTCTCCAGAAATCGATAATATCATTAATAAGATTCTCTGTAAAATTTTTCTCATCGGGGTCTATGATATCACATCGTTCTAGTATTATTTCTTTGATTATATTAATGTGCTTATCAAATTCATTATTATTGATTACAGCACTATCTCTCATTAAACTGGAAGAAAAATGTCTGATAAGACCGATTACAACAGCATGCAATGCCCTTTCTCTGGCACTAATAGAGAAAGGAGTTACAGATGTTGGCTCCACATGAGAATAAATACGGCTATGATAGCTGTAAAATTGTTCGTACTGCGATTTATCCCTGGGCTTCGAAGGGCTATATAAAGTTATTATTAAGCCAGGACCATTAGGGACATCCCGGCCCACGCGGGAGCTCGCCTGAATATATTCAGCAGTTGTCTTGGGTTGGCCATGTATAAACATCAGTCCCAAGCGCGATATATCTACCCCTGTGGCTACCATATTTGTTGCCAGACAAATATCAAGTGCCTGATTTGTGTTACGAGTATAATTAACCTCCAGTTTCTTTAATATCTCAGGAATCTGTGACGAACTGATACGACTCGTTAATTCTTCATGTTTTCGGATATATCTTCTTTGATCAGAACTGACTAATTCCCGGCTTTGAATTTGACCTAATCGTTCCCTGATATCACTGTAAACAAGTGATGAAGCACCGCCTAATTCTCTGATACTGTTAAAATATCCCATTAAAGTCCAATAATAATTTATTGTTTCATCCTTGGCCTCAGGAATATTTGATGCAATTTCACCTATTTTTTGCAAAAGGGAAGCATAAGCCCGCACAATCGCTGTTTGCATGGAAGGATAGCCTGGTGCAAGAATTCCTGAATAAATACGACCGGGATATTCTTTTGTTATGGGCTTTTCTTCGGAAAACCAAGTATCACCAAACGATAAGCCCTGTGCCGGAAAAATATTTAACTGCTCTCTTTCAGATATTGCATACAAACTTTTTACTTGCTCATAAGCACGGCTTATCGTTGCTGATGAGGCAATGATTTTTGGGGAAACAAATTGTGCTTCATTATTAATAAATGGAGGAGTATTAAGATTATAATTATTACATAGTGTTTGTATCATTGTTTCGTACAGACCAACCATAGTTCCCAATGGACCTGATATTAAATGTAATTCATCTTGTATAATCAATTCGGGGGGGGTAATTCTTGACCAATTGCCATTATCATCCGTTCTGAATCCAAACAGTTTACCGGCATCCTTATTCCAAGTAACCATAGCAAACTTGTCAACAGTCCCCAAAAGTAATGTCGGTGGATTATGATAAATATATTCATCAACAACATGAAGCGGTAACAGCCTGTGTGCAAATTCGCATTCAGGGTTTTCACATTTAAATAATACTTTACCATTTGTGCCATCTTCTTTTGTTATTCCTTTTATTCTTGCCCCTCTTGTTGGCTGGTCCAGTTTTCCAATTTGAGCACCACAACAAGGACACTTCATTACTATAAAGTTGTAATCTGCATTATTTTCACGAGTAAGCTTTTGATACTGTGCCTTAGCAACTTCATGTCTGTTTGGTGTTGAAGCTCCTCCTACCCATAAGCCAATAGTAATTGGCTCATTTCCTAAATCAGTATCATTACACTGCCTTATTAATTCGCAGGCACTAATCAAAGAAGCAGCCCGTTCGTATTGTTGTGTTGTCAACAGTCTTAAAGTATAACGCATAAGTATGGTTGTTCCCCCATAATCTGACCATTTCCATTCTTGTTTTCCTTTAAGCCTACGGTAAAATATTGTAAATGCGGTTAACCCCAAGTATGCTTCTGTTTTTCCTCCTCCTGTCGGAAACCAGATTAAATCAACTATTTTTCTTTCATTTGAATCCGGATTGATCACCGATTCGATATTCATAAGAATAAAAGCGAGCTGAAAAGGTCTCCAACGCCCATTCCTGGGATTATTGTGGAATTCCTCTAAAGATTCAAATTGTTGCTGATCATTGCCATTAATACCTTCAAGCTGGTATTGAATATTTCGGTTAGTGCCTGTACGAAGCCATTTTCTTACTGTGGTTTTTGAACGCTGTTGCTGCCAAATCATGGCACGGTTCATCCACCTGAAAGCTTTTACCACATTAGAATTTTCACCCTCTTTTTGTAAAATCGCCAACCCGTTCTCTATTCTGTTTAAAGAGTTTCTACATTTTTGTGCATTACTAAGTGCAGCCTCCCTATGATTTTCAAGGTTTTGGTTATTTTGAGATAAGTTTTCAATATTTTCAACCCACAGTTTAAACTGATCAACCATTTCCTGTAAACTTCCTTTACCATCTTCCCAATTTCCTAGGTCTGAAAGATTTAACATGCTGAGTTCAACATGGGATGTTGGGGCAATCTGAGGCATTTCGAAAAAAGGAAATATGGCTGTTTTGATTTCCTGTATCCCATTTTCTCCTTTTTCCCAAGTTACAGCTGTGCCGTGGCCAATGGCAAAAACGGGATTATTACGATATAAAAGATTTAGTTCTTTTTCCTCAATTGTATCAGTCGTTTTTTGCTTCTCCTTATATGGTACAATCAGGTCAGAATCATCTGCAGTTAATTTGAGTTCATTTTGAAATAAAATGTTGGCAGTTTCTGTTCTGTGGTCAGTATTTGCTGTACGTTCATTAACCAAAGTGAAAGTTACGGTCATACAGCTTTCACTTACATCCTCATCGGTTGTGCGGTTAACTAAAATAATTTTTAGCCAAGGTTCACTATCTCTCTCAAATATTACTTCATTATATACCTTTGAGTTAAGGAAAATATTATACAGGTCAAGCTCTTTTTCTGTAATAAAAGGTCTTCTTGTCCAGTAATCGGAAAGCAAATCATTTCCTCTTGACTGAACATTTATTATTTCGCCATTTGTATTACGTTTTTTAACAATTTTTTGCCCATTTCCTTTTTCATAATAGGCCGACTTCACAGTAAGCATAACCTTGCCATTAGGTGAATTCTTATTGAACCTTACAGTAAAACCCATAGCTGAAGGTTTAAACTGATTGGCTAAACTAACCGGCTCTTCTTCTGAACCGGAACCTTCTTCAACCAGTCCACCTGACAAATTACTGCCATTATTGTTGGTAATTTCTGGTTTGCTAATATCTTCAACAGTATCATTTTTATCTGCTTCATCAGGTAACATTTCTGCCTGGGTAGCTTTTGGGTAAAGCATGCCAGCTCCATATCTAGCTTGCGGTGAACCGTGAACTCTGGATAATAATATTTCTTCTCCTGATTCTTCGTCAAGATATTCAGGATTTGGTGCAGGACCAATTATTTCGCGCACCAAGGAATTTATCAACTCTTTTCTGATATCTTCATCCATAATTTACAATATCTTATTAATGTTTTTCTTTATCAATCTGTTATATTCGTTTTCAATTTCTTTGGAAAGAATTAAATATAATTCCTGTCTGGCACGAGATATGGCAACATAAAGC
>JALXBH010000241.1 GCA_026991535.1 Calditrichia bacterium
GTGAAGAGCATGTAATATCGCTTTGCCCATCTTATTTATATTGGTAAAACCTTAGTAGAAAATAGGACCAATATATTCTTCAATCTTATTATGTGTCCTGCCGGGACAACGGAAAACGGAATGACGGAAATACTATTCTCCGGCGGGTTAACGAAAAAAGACCGGCCCATGGAGTCCGGTCTTTTTTACCATGACTGAGGATACTAAAAGGTGGGCGGGGTGATCACCCAGATCACCTTCACATCGCTGTCACTGTTATTTTTAAAGCCGTGCGGACGGATGGAGCGGTACCAGAAACTGTCCCCTTCCTTGAGATGATAGGTGACATCATCCACGGTAATATCCAGCTCGCCTTCCAGCACGATGCCGAACTCCTCCCCCTCATGGGTGTATACGCCGCCGGAGCCGCCGCCGCTCTTGATGATTTCATACAAGGGCTGCAACTGCTTGTTTTTCAGGTTGCGCACCAATTGGTAGGAAACGATCTTTTCATCCTGAAAGTCGATACGTAGCCGTTGATCGCGGTGCATGACGATCGCCTCCTGATTGGCTTCCCCGTTGGAGAGAAACTCCGAAAGGGTGACTCCCAGAACATTTACGGCATTTTTTAGCAGGGAGATGGTTGGTGTGACCTCGCCACGTTCAATCTTGGAAAGAGCGGCATCCGTGCAATGGGCCTTTTCGGCCAGTTGCTTCAGGGTCATTTTCTTCTTCTGCCGTAGTTGCTTCAGTTTAGCGCCGATTTCTTTCTCGGTCATTTCCTGTATTTCGCCGGAGCGGTTCATCCTATAATCCTTTGCTTTGCAGCGGGCTGTGATATAGCGCCCGTTTAATTTTATATCCTGTTTATACTGAATATAGCTGAAAAATAGCTATCATGACGTCCTATATCAAGAATTAAGCATAATCATCCTGATATGTGTCATCTCCTCGGTGGCGAAACGGGCCCCTTCACGACCCAGGCCGCTGTCTTTCACGCCGCCGTAGGGCATGTGATCCACCCGGTAGGTCGGTACATCGTTTATCATAACGCCGCCGGTCTCTATGCGCTTCATGGCCTTCATAATGTGGCTGAAATTCTGAGTAAAAACCCCGGCCTGCAGGCCGAAAACCGAATCGTTAACCATGTCGATGGCCTGGTCGAATGTCTTAAACGGCACGATGGAGACCACGGGCCCGAACACCTCATGGCACATAACCTGCATTTCCGGCGTTACATCGGTTAAAACCGTCGGTTCCAGAATACTGCCCCGGCGGGCGCCGCCGGTGAGCAGGCGCGCCCCTTGTTGTACCGCTTCCCGTATCCAGCTTTCCACGCGCACCGCTTCATGCTCGGAAATCATCGGCCCGATATCGGTGGCGGCCTCCAGAGGATCGCCGATGCTTTGTTTTTTTGTTTCGGTCACAAATTTTTCCGTAAAGGATTGCAGGATACTTTCATGCACAAATATCCGCTGTACGGAGATACAAACCTGGCCCGAAAAGGCAAAGCTGCCCATCACGCAGCGGGCAACAGCCTTATCCAGATCGGCGCTTTCATCGATGATGGTGCCGGAGTTGGAGCCCAGTTCCAGGGTAAGCTTTTTCAGTCCGGCCACCTGGGTGATACGCTTGCCCACGGGCGGGCTGCCGGTAAAGGTCACCTTGGCCACGCGCGGGTCTTTTACCATGGCCTCGCCCACGGCGGAACCGCTGCCGTAGAGCAATTGCAGGGCTTCGGCGGGCAATCCCGCTTCCAGTAAGAGCTCCACAAGTATTTGCGAGGGCCCGGGGGTGTTGGAGGCCGGTTTTAGCACGATGGTGTTGCCGGCGGCAATGGCCGGGGCCACTTTGTGGATGACCAGATTCAGGGGAAAATTAAACGGAGGAATGGCGGCCACTACCCCTACCGGCACACGCATCCAAAAGCCCAGGCGTCCCTCGGAACCCCGGGAGGCATCCAGAGGAACGGTTTCCCCGTGCAGCGCTTTGGCCGCTTCGGCGGCAAATTTCAGGTTTTCCATGCCGCGCACCGTTTCCACCGTGGCCCATTTGCGTGTTTTACCCGATTCCAGAATGATGCTTTCAATCATCCTTTCCTTGTCTCTTTCCAACAGGGCGGCGGTTTTCTCCAGAATGGCGGCCCGTTCATGGGCGGGCATATCCGCCATCACCCCCCGGTGGGCATGGGCGGTGGCGATGGCCCTGTCCACATCTTCCGCCGTGGCCTGCGGCAGGCGGCCAAGAAGAGCATTGTTGTAGGGGTTGATCACATCCACCGTTTTTCCGGCGGTTACCCACTCCCGGCCGATTAACATTTTATATTCATACTGCATGACGCATCTCCGTTGAAAATATGGTTATTACAACCGTGCCTTAAAAACACGGATATTTGATGGTTTCTGTTTAAAGAGCTTTTTGTGTTCCTCTTTTAGCCGTAACCGTACCACGTTCCCGCTTTAAACGGTTACCGGATAAGAACCAGCTTTTTGGAAAGCTTTTCCCGTCCGGCGCTTACGGTGTATATGTATACCCCGCGGGGCAGGGTTTCATTGTAAGCGCCTTTTCCGTTCCAGTAAATCCTGGCTTCTCCGGCGGACAACACACCGGGATAAAGGGTTTTTATCTTTTGTCCCAAAATGTTGCTGATTTCAATTTTAACCTTTTCCGGTTGCCGCAGGCGGAGCACAAAATAGGTGCCGCTGCTGTTGGCCTCCAGGCCCAAAGGGTTGGGCTGGTTGGGCATCACTTCCAGATTGTGTGTTTTGGGCACGACCTCGTTTTTATCCAGCCCCGTGCCCGCGCCTACAAAGCGGATGGCGTCATAAACCACCCGGCTGCCGTTTGTGCCCGCCGGAACCACATCCCGCAAAAAGACGGCGCAGTTGGCCCCTCTGGGTAAATTTAAGGTGCCGATGGTAAAAAAGGAATTATAGATGGAATCCTGATTGACGGTGAAACTGTATTTTTTGGCCGTGCCGCCGGGCTGTTTTACATATACCTCATAAACGGCCTGGTCCACCGCTCCATCCACCCGCGGCACATATACCTGCAGATCATATTGACCCTGCTCCGGCAACTCCGGCACCCACAGGGTGGTATGGCGCCCTTGTCCGCCTTCCTCAACGGCGGGCGCGCTCCAGGCGTCTCCGCCATAGCCTTCGGCGAGGCGTTCCCATTGAGGGCCATAATAGCGCTCAAAGCCGTTGTCACCGTCATCGATCAGGTCGGAGGATTTCCACAACCAGACACTGCTGGCGTTACGCATCTCCTTGATGGGATCGGTGGTGCGGCCCCACCAGCCGTAGGGGTCCACCACCCAGCTTTTTTCCTGGTCAAAATAGTAGGCGTCCTTGCGGATTTCGTAATGCAGGTGGGTTACCGAAGCACAACCGCTGTCTCCGTTATAACCGATGGTATCGCCCGTGGCTACCACCTGGCCCACTTCCACCGCCAGGGGAGGATCCAGATGCAGGTAGGCGGAATAATAACCGTTGTTATGATCGATAATCACCACGCCCAAATCCCCGTTGGGCGGATAGCCGGTAGGGCAGGGATCAACACCGGGGGCGAACTCGGCCCAGACAATCTTTCCCGGCGCGGTGGCCAGCATGGGCACCCCGCGGGGCATCCAGATATCCACGCCGCTGTGGCCGTCGTAACAGTTTTGGCCGTCCACGCAGTTCAACGCCGGAGGATCGGTGCTTACCGTGCTGTCACCGTCCAGGCGTATGAACAGATAGCTGGAGGTTTGCGTGGGGGAATGGTGATCCACCGAGGCGTGTACCGGATACTGTTCTTCCGCGGGCGGGGCATAGGGGCGGATTTCCAGAAAAGGCTGTATGCCGCCCTGACCGTTGAGGGAGAAGGACAGCAGCAACAGAAGTGAAAAATATTTGTGTATCATATCGTCTCCCCAAGGATTTCTTTTAGTATGTTCATGGCTTCTTCCATCTGTGCATCGCTGATAACCAGCGGCATCAAAGCCCGCAACACATTGCCGTAGGTACCGGCGGACATCAGAATCAGCCCCCG
>JALXBH010000242.1 GCA_026991535.1 Calditrichia bacterium
CCACTAAATCAGTAAAGGGTTTTGCCCACTCCGCATTACTCTATAAAACGATCCTTAAAGTTTGATAAAAATTTATTTGCTATATAAAAACAACAGGCGTAATATTGCCTTGTTCTCAAAAGAGAATAATTCTTATCTAATAAAAATTCAACAAACATTATGATTGACCTTAAAGACAAACTCTCGCAAAAGGGCTTAAAAGTTACTCCCCAACGGATAAGTATTTTAGAGGCCATTTACAGTTTAAACCACCCCACCGCCGATGATATAACCCGGCATATACGGCAGAAACATTCCAATATCGCCACCGGGACGGTTTATAAAGTTCTTGAGAAATTCATAGAAAAAGGACTGATAAAAAAAATCACAACGGATAAGGATGTTGTTCGCTATGACGGGCTGTTAACCCATCATCATCATCTGCACAGTACGGAATCCGTTTTAATTAAAGACTACATCGATGAGGAGCTGGACAAATTACTGACGGACTATTTTAGTAAAAAAAGATTGAATGATTTTAAAATTGAAGAAATTTCTCTTCAAATAAAAGGCAAATTTTTAAATAATCAAATGGGGGTAAAGTATGAGTAACTCAAAAAAAGGCCAATGTCCGGTGATGCATGGCGCAAATACGGAAATTAAAGATTCCGTCATGAGCTGGTGGCCGAAGGCATTGAACCTGAACATTTTACATCAGCACGACAGCAAAACCAATCCGCTTGGCAAGGACTTTAATTACCGGGAAGAATTTAAGAAACTCGATTATGAAGCCCTTAAAAAGGATCTGAAAAAGTTAATGACCGACAGCCAGGAGTGGTGGCCTGCCGATTGGGGGCACTATGGGGGCCTGATGATTCGCATGGCCTGGCATGCAGCGGGAACCTATCGAACCGCCGACGGCCGCGGAGGCGCCAACACCGGCAATCAACGGTTTGCCCCCGTTAACAGTTGGCCGGACAATGTTAACCTGGACAAGGCCCGCCGGTTGCTCTGGCCGATCAAGAAAAAATACGGCAATAAAATTTCATGGGCCGATTTAATGATTCTGGCCGGAAATGTGGCCTATGAATCAATGGGCTTTAAAATCTTTGGTTTTGGCGGAGGACGCGAGGATATCTGGCATCCCGAAGAGGATGTTTATTGGGGCTCCGAGAGCGAATGGCTCGGCAAATCGCGGTATGAAGATCATAACAGCGAATCTCTCGAAAATCCCCTGGCCGCGGTTCAGATGGGTTTGATTTATGTAAACCCGGAAGGCGTTGACGGTAACCCGGACCCTCTGAAAACGGCACAGGATGTACGGACCACTTTTAAGAGAATGGCCATGAACGATGAAGAAACGGTGGCCCTTACCGCCGGAGGCCATACCGTTGGCAAGGCACACGGCAACGGCGACGCGTCCAAATTAGGCCCGGAACCGGAAGGAGCGCCCATTGACGATCAGGGCTTTGGCTGGAAGAATCCCGCAGGCAAGGGCAATGCCGAAGATACGGTTTCAAGCGGGCTGGAAGGCGCCTGGACAACCACGCCGGACAGATGGAATCACACCTATTTTCACCTTTTGCTCAACTATGAGTGGGAGCTTAAAAAAAGCCCCGCCGGCGCCTGGCAATGGGAACCCGTCAATATTAAGGAAGAAGACAAACCCTTCGACGCCCATATCCCCGGTGTTCGCCAAAACCCCATCATGACAGATGCCGATATGGCCATGAAAATGGACCCGGAATACAGGAAGATTTCCGAGCGCTTCTATAAGGATCCCGCTTATTTTGAAGAAGTCTTCGCCAGAGCCTGGTTTAAGCTGACCCATCGCGACCTGGGACCGCGCAGCAGGTATTTGGGCCCGGAGGTGCCAAAGGAAGAGTTGATTTGGCAGGACCCCGTACCGACTGTAGACTATTCTCTTTCGGAAGCGGAAATTGATGAAATAAAAACAAAGCTGCTGAACTGCGGCTTAAGTCCGGCGGAGCTTATCAATACCGCCTGGGACAGTGCCCGGACATTCAGATGCTCTGACTACCGCGGTGGCGCCAATGGGGCACGGATACGCCTGGCGCCTCAAAAAGACTGGGAAGGCAACGAACCGAAGCGTCTCCAAAAAGTGCTGGAAAAAATCAGCGAAGTCCGCTCGGGATTAAGCAAAAAAGTAAGCATGGCCGATTTAATTGTTTTGGGCGGTAGCGCCGCCATCGAAAAAGCGGCCGAAAAGGCGGGCATAACCGTCCGCGTGCCCTTCCTGCCGGGCAGAGGCGACGCCACGCAAGAGATGACGGACGCGGAGTCCTTTGAAGTTCTTGAACCACTTCATGACGGCTACAGAAACTGGCTTAAAAAGCAATACAGTGTACAACCGGAAGAATTGCTCCTGGATAAAACACAGCTTTTGGGACTAACCGCTCCGGAAATGACGGTGTTGATTGGGGGCATGCGCGTTTTGGGAACCAATCACGGAGGAACCAAACACGGCGTTTTTACGGAAAGAGAAGGAGCATTAACAAACGACTTCTTTGTAAATCTGACCGATATGCGCTACTCCTGGCAGCCGGTTTCGGAGAATCTTTACAATATTGTGGATAGAACGTCAGGAACAACAAAATGGACGGCAACACGGGTTGATCTGGTCTTTGGTTCCAATTCCATATTACGCGCCTATGCCGAGTTTTACGCTCAGGACGATAACAAAGAGAAATTCGTGAATGACTTTGTTAAGGCATGGGTAAAAGTGATGAATGCCGACCGCTTCGATAAGAACATTTAACACCACAATATATGGTAATAAAAGCGGGTTATAGTTATAACCCGCTTTTTTTTTGGCCGCTTTGTCTGACTTTGCGGAAACAGATGTTTGCGGAAGTCTTCGCCTCCTGTCACCATTATCTCCTAAACAAAAAAGCCCCGCGTGCGGGGCTTTTAATAAAAACTATGCTTAACACTTTTCTTACTTTATCAGTAGCATTTTCCGGGTAAGCACCTTTTCACCTGTTTCCAGGCGATAGATATAACTCCCGCTGGCCAGCTTATTGCCGTTAAAACGCACGGCATGGTTTCCGGCCGTAACAAAACCGTCCACCAGACGGACCACTTCCCTGCCCTGCATATCGTACACCAGCAAACGCACCCTGCCGCTTTGAGGCACGCTATAACTGATGGTAGTTACCGGATTAAAGGGATTGGGATAGTTTTGCCCCAGGGTATATTCCACGGGTACTCCCGGCCGTTCCGTTATGCCCACCGGCGCATTGGATTTTTGCACCACACGGAATTCGTCCAGATAAACCAGACCGCTGGCCGCCGATTCCCCGGGCACATAGTCAAATTGAAAACTATCCATACGGAACTTGTTGCCTGTTATCTCTTCGTTGCTGCTGATCCAACTGCCCACGCTGTTGGGGTCGGTCAGCTTCCACTCCACCAGACGCCAGCCAATCCAGTCGATGGTAATCCATTGGGAAACTTCCGTATCCTGCCATTTACCGTCGTAATATTCATCCACGGCAAAGCGAAACAATGTACCGCTACCATCACCGAAAATATAAACCTGCATGGTATAGGTGGAGTCAAACTCAATATTCTTCGGGTCAGTGGGCGGCAGATATTCACGGATCAGATGCGCCGATGCGCCGGTATCCCAGCTATATTTCAGATAGGCGGACTTTTTAATATTCGGCCCGGGGATATAGGCCTTCTTGGAAAAACCCCAGGTGGTCTTGGAATCCAGAATACCCGTGGTGGAACCACTGCCCGAAGGCTGCCACCATCCGGCGGGCGCGGCAAAATCATCAACTTTGCGGGTATTGGCATGGTGCCATTGCGAGGTTTCATATTCACGCACAATCATCGACGTCAGTGCGTTACCCGCTGTATCCACCAGGCTGCTGTCCAGAAACAGCGTATACTTCGTGTCGGGGTTCAGCGCTTCCGTCGCCTTGATGGACAGGCTGGACTGTTCACCGGACTTGCGGTAAAAGAATTTTGTATCGATAAAGGTTTCGCCCTGATACA
>JALXBH010000243.1 GCA_026991535.1 Calditrichia bacterium
CTGCTGTAATCTGTCTACTGTTTTATAGAAACTGAAAAGGTGGAATGAGTAAATACCTCGAGGAAAAAAAAGAAAATATACAGCGCGTCAATCAACTTGTAAACGATTTGAACTCGATGGGCGAAGTGCGTGAGCAACTGGCTCATTATAAGGATAAATACGCCCGTCTGTTAAAAAAATACGAGGAACTGGACAGCGTTTTTCAATTCCATAAACGCATTGTTCAAAATATTTCCAGCGGCATTATCACCACCGATCAAAAGGGAGAGATTACCTTTTTAAACAAGTCAGCCCTCGATTTGCTGCGCTATTCTTCCCGCGAGATTTTAGGTAAACCCATCCATACCCTTTTTGCCGAGGAAGATAAAGCCCGGGACATATTCCATCAGATATTTGAAGAAGAGAAGATGTTTGAAAGCCAGGAAGTTAACCTGAAGTCTTCCCGCGATGAGATTATACCAATCGGTTTCAGTACCACCGTTTTTGAGTTTGCCAACGGGCAGCACGGCGTGGTTTTTATTTTTCGCGATATCCGTGATCAGATAAATTTTCGTCGTCAAATGAGCCGCATGGATCGTTTGGCCACCCTGGGGGAACTGGCCGCGGGCCTGGCCCATGAAATCCGCAATCCGCTCGGCGGCATTAAAACCTCTTCGGAAGTGTTGTTGGAAACTTTCAGTCCGGGTGATTTCCGGGCTCAACTGGTCTCACGTGTGGTTAAGGAAATTGACCGCAGCAATGCCCTGTTGCAGCGCTTTTTTAATTTTGCCAAGCCCAGCAGGCCCAAGCCCGCCTTTCACTCGCTGCCCAACATTGTTGACGGTGTTTTTTTGCTGCTCCGTTCGCGCATGTTGAAAAAAAATGTTAGCTACAAAACAGAATTTGGGACTGATTCCACGAATATTTATATTGATGAGAGCCAGTTTGAACAGGTTGTTCTCAATCTGTTGCTCAACGCGATGGACGCCATGCCCAAGGGTGGTCACATCGATGTTATTTCCAGTTATGAACCGGATTTGTTGGCCACGGCAGAACAAAGGGAGCCCGGTGTGGTGATGATAAAGGTAAGGGATAACGGCGCCGGCATACCACCGGAAAAGATCGAGAATATCTTTTTACCTTTTTATACCACCAAAAGTGATGGCGTTGGCCTGGGACTTTCCATTTGCACCCGCCTGTTGGATGAAAATGCCGGCCGGCTGGAGGTGGATTCCGTCTGGGGCGAGGGGACCGAGTTTACAATTTATTTACCGTATATAAAACAAAATCAACAGGAGTCATAATGGCCCGTCGATTACTCATTGTGGATGATGAGGAAACCTTAACGTTTAGTCTTTATCAAAGCTTTATCATTTCAAAAAAGGATTATGAGGTGGCCACCGCTGCTTCCGGTGAGGAAGCGCTGCGCCGTATGGAGGAAAAACCCTTTGACTTGATTATCACGGATATTTTTATGCCGGGGATAAGCGGGCTGGATTTGCTAAAAGAGGTAAAGAAGAAATATCCGTCCACGGAGGTGATGGTTATGACTGCGTATGGTTCCAACGATAAAAAAGATGAAGCGGAAGAGTTGGGCGCCTGTTATTATGTGGAAAAGCCCTTTGAGATGAAGACGCTGCGTCAAAAAGTATTTGACCTGTTAGGCTGATATGGCATTAATTGGAAACCTAAGAGATATTAAGCTGCCCAGCTTGATTCAGTTGAACTGTATGGAGCATAACACGGCCAAGCTAACCATAGAGCGTGCCGGTCGTTTTGGCTTTGTCTATTTTGAAAACGGGCAGGTTACCCATGCGGAATACGACCCCTACATAGGCGAGGAGGCGGTTTACAAGCTTCTGGGGCTGGTGGACGGACGTTTTAAGGTGGAAAGCGATGTACGTCCGCCCGTGCGGACCATCCACACCAACTGGAGCAATCTTTTGCTGGAAGGCATGCATAAGCTGGACCATGCCCAGGGCGACGGCGAGAATATCTATAATAAGATGTTTGAGCGTTTGTTGACCATACGCGGGGTAAATATGGTGTGGGTGCTGGATGCCGGAGGCGAGACGATATTCTCCACTGACCAGCAAGGCGCCTCGCAACTGCTGAACGTGGTTTTTATCATTATGCAGGCCAACAGGATGGCGGCGCCTTACAGCAGGCAGCCGGTACGCTTTGTAAGTATTCTTACAGGGGACAAAAGATTGATTATCACGCCTTATCAGCGCGAGTATATTGTGATAGAGCTGGATAAAAAAACAAAAAGCGATACGGTAATTCCGTTAATCAAACAGGCTATAGGGAAAATTTAACAGATGATAGAACGCTGGCTGCATGAAATACAGAATCTGCCATCGGTGAAAGGCAGTTTTATTGCCACCATGCGCGGAGCGGTTATGGAATCGCATGGTCTGGATATCGGAACCGAGGATATGCAGAATATCGCCATTCGCATCCTACGCATACATGCGCTCACATTCCAGGCGGATAATCCCCTGACGGAGATTGAGTTTTTTTGGAGCGATCTGTTTATTGTCGGCAAAATATCGCAGAATGTGCTTTTGGTAACCATTTGCGACAATCCTCAGGTTGTTTCCCTTTTGCGTATAACCATTAATGTCAGCCTGTCGCATATCGTACAGGAAAAAAAGATATATAAAAAGGCGAAAAGTCACGCCATCAATCCGTCACATTTGCTGCGTAAGGCGCAGTTGGAGGCGGATGAAATAAAAATACTGGCGGGAAAATGATCATACATACAGGATAAAGGAAGACAGGCTTGGCCGGGAGAGCACGAAAATTTATCGCACAACCTCATGTGATCTATAAGAAATCCGAGATTAAATCGGCAACGGGGTTAAACCTGCGTTCGGCGGAGTGGGCGGTACTTACGCAGATTAACGGAGAACAATCCATACAGGAAATAGCCAATACGCTGGCCATGACCGTTAAGGATGTTGCCCATATCATGTATAACCTTTATACACATGGCGTTATTGATGTTAGCCAGGTGGAGCGGAAAAAACATAATTACGCCGAAACATCTTTTTTTGAAACCCTGGAAAAGGTACTGATGAGCATCATCGGGCCGGTGGCCACATTTGTTATAGACGACATGATTGCCGATATGGAAATGGAAAAATCGAAATTTCCGGTGGAACGCATCGCGGAACTTATAGAACTGATCAGCGATGAGATCAGCGATGAAAAGAAAAAAATAGCCTTTCAATCCGATATGTTGAAGTATTTAAAAAAGAAATTGATTTAGGCCACGTATTGTGGTTATACTGATATAAAGCAAAGAAGAAAAGAAACATGCGTCTTAGTTTACGTTGGAAAATAAGCGGCATCCTGGTTGTCAGCAACCTGTTTTTGGGTATCATACTGGTGTTGATCATCAACTCTACCGTGGCCCAAAGAATAGAGTGGGAACTGATAGAACGGGGCCGGGCCCTGGGGAGTAACCTGGCCCAATCCGCCTCCGAACAAATATTGAGCGAGGATTCCTTCGGCCTCAAGCAGATCATTACCAAGGCCCTTAGCTTTGAGAGTGTGGCCTATATAGTTATTCAGAACAGCGAGAATGAAATCCTGGCTGAAACGCTGAACGGGCAAATTCCTCCGGAACTAACGGCTTTGTTGCCCGTAACCGATGATAAGGTGCATGACCTTGATCTCGACGGCGGGGCCATAAAGTGTCGCGATATCGTCATTCCGGTGGAAGAGGGCTACCTGGGCTTTGTGCGCGTGGGCATGAAACAGGATTACATAGACCGGGCGCTGAGGGAAATAAATGTTTTGATAATTTCCATTATCGGCGGAATAACTTTGATTGGCATATTAGTTGTAATATTTTTAGCCAACAGAATAATCAGTCCGATAATATATCTGACCGAAAAGGCCAATGAGATAAGCCAGGGCAAAATCAATGAGGCCATCCAGGTACGCACCAATGATGAAATACGCGACCTGGGCGAAGCGCTGGAACGGCTGCGTGAAAGTGTCAAAATCGCTCTGGAAAGATTAAAAAAGAGACAATCAACACAAATTTAATTAAATTGCACAATAAATAACTTAGTGGGGTAATTTATGGTACAAACGAGAAAGTTAAAGGATGGCAGCCGTCAGGTAATCCTTAACAGCACACAGTATGAGGGAATAACCCGCGTACTGTCCGAACTGGCGAATAAAACAAAGGCCTCGGCCATTTTATTTGCGGATATGAGCGGTCAGCTCATCAGCCAGCGTGGCAATACGGATAATATGAACACAACGGTACTTTCCGCCCTGGCTGCCAGCGATTTTGCGGCAACCTCGGAAATGGCCAAGCTTGTGGGCGAAGAGGCAAAGTTCAAGCTGCTTTTCCATGAAGGCGAAAAACGCAATGTCTATCTGTCCAACGTTGGGGAGGCCTTCTTTCTGGTGGTTGTCTTTGACGTAAGCGTTACCCTGGGGCTTATTCGTATCTATACCAAAAAAGCCATCGAGGATTTGAACGGTATTCTGGATGATGATTCGAACGCGCCTTCTGAAGATGAAAAGTTGATAGATTCGGATTTTAGCAGCCTTTTGGGCGATGCTTTGGATGATACTTTTAAATAATAGTTGTATATTCGATATAAAATGAATTAAAGAGGCGGATAATGTTTATAAACTGGGCATTGCAGGAAATCAATCTTAAAATTGTTTATTATGGTCCGGGAATGAGTGGTAAAACAACCAACCTGGAATATATCCATTCCAAATTGGACCCCTCGCTCACCGGGGATTTGGTTTCGCTCAAAACAAAGGAAGACCGAACCATATTTTTTGACTTCATGCAAATTGAAGTGGGAAAGATCAAAGGGAAAAAACCGAAATTTAATCTCTACACGGTTCCGGGGCAGGTCTATTATGCCTCCAGCCGCAAGGTTATTTTAAACGGCGTCGATGGTATCGTGTTTGTTGCCGATTCGCAACCCCACCGGATGGAAGCAAACATCGAAACCCTGCTCGACCTGGAAAGTAACCTGAAGGCCGACGGTCAGTCCCTGGAAAGCTTCCCCTGGGCCATACAGTACAATAAGCGCGATTTGCCCGGGGTGGAATCCCTGGATGTGCTCCAGAAAAGGCTAAACTTTTTTAACGTGCCCTCCTTTGAGGGGGTGGCCGTTAAGGGTGATGGCGTTTTCAGCACGCTAAAATCGGTTATTAACCTTGTTGTACAAAATGTGCAGAACCAACTCTAACCATCAAGCTGCCTGAGGGCAGCTTTTTTTTATCATTTATGCGTCATACTTCCCCCGCGGCCGGCGTGCCCCTGAAAGAGAATAAAAAAGAAGTATTTGCCTGGGTACTATACGACTTTGCCAATACCTCCTTTAGCGTGATCATGGTGACGGTTGTTTTTGCCGTCTATTTCCGGGATTATATTGTGGGCGACCTGACCATGGATATTCCCTGGCTCTCTGAGAATCCCGGCGACCTTTTGTGGAGCATCGCCGGCTCCCTGTCCATGTTTCTTGTGGCCCTGACCAGCCCCGTACTGGGAGCGGTGGCCGACTATTCCAACCGTAAAAAATGGTTTGTCTTTTTTTACTCCCTGCTTTGTATCGGCTCAACGGTTTTGCTTTACTTCCCGGAAAAGGGCATGGTTGTTACGGCCATGACCCTGTTTGTGCTGGCCAACTTCGGTTTTGAGGGTTCCCTGGTGTTTTATAATGCCTTTTTACCTAAAATCGCCCGTCCGGAAAATATCGGCCGGGTTTCCGGTTCCGGATTTGCCTTTGGTTATGTCGGCGCCATCATCAGTCTGCTGATCGCCCTTTTTTATGCCAATCTGGCTAAGGCCAGCGGTGACATCACCCTGATGGCTCCCAGTTTTATCTGGGCCGCCCTCTTTTTCCTCGTCTTTTCACTACCCTTCTATTTTTGGGTGGATGAACCGCCGCTGGTAGTGGAACGCCGGAACCAGAATTATATCCGTATTGGAGTTCTGAGAACCGTGGAAACGTTGAAAAAGCTGCGTCGCTTTCCTCAGTTGCTGCGCTTCCTCGGGGCCTATTTTGTCTATATCGACGGTGTGAACACGGTAATGTTTTTCGGGGCGCTGTTTGCAACCCAAACCCTGGGCTTTACCATGGTGGAAGTTATAATCTTTTTTGCCATCACCCAGTTCGCCGCCATAATAGGCGCCTATGGTCTGGGCCGGCTCAGCGATCGCATCGGGGCCAAGCCTACCGTCAATATCACTTTGTTAATGTGGGTATTTGTAACGATTGGCGCTTATTTCTCCTACGATGCCTTTACTTTTTATATCGTCGGTTTGATAGCAGGAGCCGCCATGGGCGCCTCACAGGCCGCCAGCCGCGTGTTGATGGCGCATTTCATCCCCAGGGGCATGGAGGCCGAGTTCTACGGATTTTACGCCCTGATGGGCAAATTCTCCGCCATATTGGGGCCCCTGGTCTTTGGCCTTATATCTTCCGTCAGCGGTTCGCAGCGGCTGGCCGTGCTATCCATATCACTTTTTTTTATTACCGGCTACATATTGCTGCAACGCGTGGATACCCGCGTCAACTACAAGGATGCGCATATCATAAATTCATAGCGGGGGTTTAGGCGCGTATATGAAAAATATATTGTTATACTTTGCTAAAATAGCTAAATTCGCGCTTCTCTGTTTTGTTCTTTGCAGTGCCTCCCTTCAGGCGCAAACAGCCACCCGTGCGTATGAGGGCTTTATGGTTTTTCATTATCCCGTAAAGCAACAGCCCTTAATGGATGAGTTGGTAAAAAAAACGCGTATGCGTGTTTTGGCCATAAAATCTTTTTTTAGTGTAGATTCCGTCAGACCGGTTCAGATATATTTTACCCGTTTTGAGGAAACCTACCAATCCTTTACGCACAAGGGGCTGCCGGAGTGGAGCCAGGCCGTGGCCATGGCTTCACGGCGCACGGTGATTATAAAAATCAGCGATGCCGCGGAAATTGAGCGTGTGCCGGGTGTTTTTATTCATGAACTGGTTCATATCTTTTTATATGATTACGCGCCCGCGGATATTCCGGTGTGGATTCATGAAGGTATCGCCCAAAAGCTGAGCAAAGAGCAACTGACGCTGGAGGAAAAACTGCGCATAGGAAACGCGCTGGCCGGTAATTATCTTATTCCTTTTGAGGATATGGACAGCCTGCTTACCTTTAATAAGGGAAAAGCGGAACTGGCTTACGACCTGGCCTATACGGCAATGGATTATCTGATGCGGGAGTTCGGGCGCGACAAGGTGAGGGCGCTTTTACTCGGTTGGGATAACAGCCGTGGCTATGATGAGAATTTTAAGGCGGTTCTGGGAATCGACTATGTCGATTTTGAAGTGGATTGGTACCGCTGGCTGAAAGAGCGTTACCGTTGGATGGTGCTTTTAAACATAGAAAATTTTGTGTTTCTGATTTTTATTCTTTTGCTGGCGTGGGCTTTTTTGGCTGTAAAAAGACGTAACTATAAAAAGCGTGCCTATTGGAAGGCCACGGATGAACAGGATTTTGATAACGAGTAAGGAGTGTTCCCGGAATGTATATTCCCAAGAAAATATTTTTTACCAAGGGTTTGGGCATACACAAGGAAAAATTAACCAGCTTTGAACTGGCCCTGCGCCACGCGGGCATAGCCCCCTTTAACCTGGTGGGTGTCTCCAGCATCTGTCCCGCCGGGTGCCGTATTGTTTCCGCCGAGGAAGGCTTAAGGGAGCTTGTACCGGGGCAGATCGTTCATGCGGTTTACAGTAAAATTGAAACCAATGAACCCCATCGTCTGATCGCCTCTTCCATTGGCCTGGCCCGTCCCCGTGATGAAAAAGCTTATGGCTATCTCAGCGAGCATCATCAATTTGGAGAAACGGCCGAGCAATCCGGTAATTATGCCGAAGACCTCGCCGCCGAGATGTTGGCAACCATACTTGGCGTGGAGTTTGATCCGGACTCTTCCTGGGATGAAAAGCGGCAAATATGGACCATTTCCAATAAGATTGTGGAAAGCCGGAATGTGACCCAGGCGGCCCGGGGTGATGAAAACGGCCGCTGGACGACCGTGGTTACCGCGGCCATTCTGTTACCGTAGGCTTTTCCATGGGCAATACATTTTTAGCAATCGACGAACAACAAAGCCGTTATGACGCTGCCGCCTGCGTGGTTTTGCCTCTGCCTTACGAGCAAACCACCAGCTATGGCCAGGGGACGGCCGGGGGGCCGCGGGCCATTATTGAAGCCTCGGCCTATGTGGAGCTTTTTGATGAAGTGTATGGCTGTGAAATCTATAAAAAAGGCATCCATACCGATGAGCCGTTGCGCTTTTCCGGCAGGGTTGAGCAGGATTTCAGGGCGATTGAACAGCGCGCGGCCAGGCACCTGGCCAACGATAAGTTTATAGTGGCCCTCGGTGGAGAGCATTCCGTCAGCTTTCCCTTATACCGGGCCTTTCATCAAAAATATGATGACTTAACGGTGGTTCAGTTTGATGCCCACTCCGATCTCCGCGACAGTTACGAAGGCAGTATCTATTCACATGCCAGCGTGATGAAGCGTATTTATGATTTAAACCCGCGTATCGTTCAACTGGGTATCCGTTCCCAATGCGCGGAAGAAGCGGAATTGATAAAAAAAGAGGGCATACAAACGGTTTATGCCCATAAGGTTCGTACCCAATGGCCTGAAACAGTATCTAAACTTCGTGGAAACATCTATATCACTTTTGATGTGGATTTTTGGGACCCGTCAATCATGCCGGCAACCGGAACTCCCGAGCCCGGCGGTTTTTTATGGGATGAAACCCTGGAAGTTCTGGAGGCTGTGTTCAAGGCGGGCAATGTGGTGGGCTGCGATGTGGTGGAGCTTAGTCCTCTGCGGGGCTTGTCCTACCCGGATTTCACCACCGCCAAGTTGGTACATAAGTTAATCACCCTAAAATTAAAAGAGCAGACATGAAGCGTGTAAAATTTGTTTTCGGCATACACAATCATCAGCCGGTGGGTAATTTTGATTTTGTTTTTGAAGAAGCGTATCAAAAATCCTATCTACCCTTTTTAGAAGTATTGGAACGCCATCCTAAAATCAGGATAGCCATTCATTTTACCGGAATTTTGCTGGACTGGCTGGAGATACATCATCCCGAGTTGTTGGAACTGGTAAAAAAGCTGCGGGAACGCGGCCAGTTGGAAATTCTTAGCGGCGGTTATTATGAGCCGATTATTTCGGTTATCCCACCCCGCGATCGGATTGGTCAGATAAAAAAGCTGACCTGTCGCGTTAAGCAGTTATTTGATTATGATGCCAGCGGTATGTGGCTGGCGGAAAGGGTATGGGAGCCGACACTGCCCACAACCCTTGCCGAGGCAGGCATAAAATATACCGTTGTTGACGATACCCATTTTAAATATGCCGGGCTTAAAGATGAAGACCTGACCGGTTACTATACCAGCGAAGACCTGGGCAATCCCATAAACCTGTTTCCGATCAGCAAGGATTTGCGCTATACCATTCCTTTTCAGGACCCTCAGGCTACCATCGAGGTGTTACGCAAGCTGGCCACGGAAGAGGGGGATCATGTGCTGGTTTTTGCCGATGACGGCGAGAAGTTCGGCGTGTGGCCCGATACCTATAAGCATGTTTATGAAGACCGCTGGCTGGACCGGTTTTTTAGCGCCCTGGAAGAGAATCTCGACTGGATCGAAATGACCACATTTGATGAAGTGTTAAAAACCACCGCGCCACGGGGCAGCGTTTATCTGCCGACAGCCTCCTATGCCGAGATGATGCACTGGGCGCTGTTTCGCAAAACCTATAAAGCCTATGAAGACTTTGAGCACTACCTCAGGGATCATAACATGTATGATGAGGTGGGCATTTTTGTGCGCGGCGGTTTCTGGCGTAACTTTATGACCAAATATCCTGAGATAAATATCATGCACAAGAAAATGCTGCGTGTCAGCGATAAATTGTGGCATTTTCGGGAAAAAAATCCACAAGAAGCGCAGGAGGCCTTCGACGCCTTGTGGGCCGGGCAGTGTAATTGCCCTTTTTGGCATGGTGTATTCGGCGGATTGTATCTGAGCCACCTGCGCTTCGCCATCTTTCAAAACCTGATCCACGCGGAAAAACTGGTTACGGAGTTGCAACCGGATATTTTAATTCCGTATGAAGAAACGGATTTTGACAAGGACGGCTTTAAAGAGATACTGATGGAAACTCCCTTGCATGACCTTTATCTTAAGCCTTCGGAAGGGGGCATGATCATCGAATATGACTTTAAGCCCTGCGAGAAAAACCTGGCCGATACCATGAGCCGCCGCGAAGAAGGATATCATGGCAATCTGGCGCGGGCTAAGGTAGTTGGCGTGGATGATATTAGCAATGACGGCACGGCCAGTATCCATGACCTTGTTTTGGCCAAGGAACCCGGCCTGGAAAAGTATCTGATTTATGATGATTACGAGCGTAAGTCCCTGATTGACCATTTTCTTGATCCGCAAACCACGGTGGAGGAGTTTTACCGGGGCAACTACCGGGAAAACGGCGACTTCGTGAAAGGTCGTTTTGAGGTGACCGATCACCGGGTTAGTGAGGAGTCTATTCAGGTGGTACTGCGGCGTGAAGGAGAGGTTAAGCGCGACGGCCAGAGCTGGCGGGTTGAGCTTGGAAAGAAAATCAGCCTGTGGCGGGAAAGCGGACGTATGGATGTGGAATACCATATCCGCAACCGGTCGGAGCAGCCGATGCCCTGTAAGTTTGCCGTGGAGTTTAATTACGGTCTGCAGGCCGGTCATGCCGACGACCGTTACTACTATCTGGAATCGGGCAAACCGCAGGATCCTTACCTTGATTCCATGGGGGTGCTGGATGATCAGCCATTTATAGGTTTGCGCGATGAATATATGAAGATAGATGTACGCTTAAGCGCAGGGGCTACCCGGTGCTATTGGCGTTTACCCGTGGAAACCATATCTTTATCGGAAGCGGGCTTTGAAAAAGTATATCAAAGTTCGGCCGTGTTGCCTGTTTGGGACCTAACTGTTGAAAAGGATGTCGTTATTACCATAACACAATGGGTGGAAAAAAAATAAATGCGTAAATATACTCTCATTTTTCTGGCTACATTTTTTGCGATCTTTGCCGCACACGGACTCTATAAAACCTATCCTCTATGGCTCCTGCCCTCCTTTGACAGGGAAACGGCCCGCGAAATTGAG
The DNA here is from genome assembly GCA_026991535.1 of Calditrichia bacterium. Taxonomy (GTDB): domain Bacteria; phylum Calditrichota; class Calditrichia; order Calditrichales; family J004; genus J004. The sequence goes on from JALXBH010000243.1 coordinate 11,205, forward strand.
AAAATAAGTGAAGTGGTGGGCATTACCAGCACCTACTATGTGGACTCGCTGGACATGGATAAAACCGTAACCCGGGGCATTCAGGGGATGCTGGAGTCGCTGGACCCGCACAGCCACTATTTTACGCCGAAGGAAGGCCGGGCCAATGACGAGAGTTTTGACGGAAAATATCAGGGCGTGGGGATACAGTATGACGTCATTGACGGTAAGATAAATGTGATAGCCGTTATACCCAACGCACCGGCTGAAAGGGTGGGGGTTCAAAGCGGAGACCGCATCGTGGAAATAGACGGCAAGGATGTTGTAGGCATTGCCACAGAGGAAGTACCCCGGCGATTAAAGGGCCCTAAAGGCAGTACGGTGAAAATAGGGGTGGAGCGCAACGGTTTTGATGAACTGCTTTACTTTACGCTGGAACGGGATGAAATCCCAATCTTTACGATAAACACCTATTTTATGCCCAATGACAGTACCGGTTATGTATGGGTGAACCGTTTTGCCTCAACCACGGCGGACGAACTGGAAAACGCCCTTATAAACATGGAACGCGAGGGGATGAAGCAGCTTGTACTGGACTTGCGGGGCAATGGCGGCGGTTTTTTAAGCGAAGCGGTTAAAATGGTCGCCAAGTTCATTCCTGGACACAAGCGGGTGGTTTATACCAGGGGACGACGACCGGAAAACAACAAATCCTACTACACCGATGATTTTGGCCCGGCGCACACGCGCGATATTCCGCTGGTAGTATTGATCAATGAAAGCAGTGCCAGCGCTTCCGAAATAGTTTCCGGCGCCCTACAGGATTATGATCGCGCCCTGATTGCCGGGCAGCACTCCTTTGGCAAGGGGCTGGTGCAAAATGAGTTTGAACTTAATGACGGCGCCCGTCTGCGGTTGACGGTTTCAAAATATTATACACCCAGCGGACGGTTGATACAAAGACCCTATAAAGATAAGAGTATTCAGGATTATTACAAAGATGCCTACGACTCCACCTCGGCCGTTTACGACTCGACAAACAGGCCGAAATACCATACGGAAGCGGGGAGAGTGGTTTATGGCGGCGGCGGTATTTCACCGGATGTGCCCGTGGTTTTAAAGACGATTAGCCGCGAGCCCCGGCTTAGCCAAAAGCTCTTTTCCAAACGTATCTTTTATGAGTTTGCCGCGGATTATGTAAGCAGGCATAAGTCCATAAAGGATGATATGGAGAAATTTATAAGGGGTTTTAAGCTGAACAGGAGGGAGTGGCGGCGTTTTATCCGGAAGGCGCACGAGGCGGATATCAAGGCAAGCGACCGGCGCTGGGAAAGGGATAAAGCGTTTTTGCATAACCGCATCAAAGCCGAGATCGCGCGTAATATCTGGGCATCCCGGGCCTATTGGCGGGTTATTCTGGAGTATGATAATCAGTTGGATACAGCGTTAGCCCTATTCCCCCGGGCCAGGGAATTTGCCAGCGCTTTTGCCGGAACGTTAAAAAAAAGCGATTGACTTTATAAGGTGAAAATAGTATACTTAGGCCTCGAAAGTAATCAAACTCACCTTATATATTCTAAAAACTTTATTATTTAATTAGGAGTAAGTAGTATGGCAGGATTGGTTGAACTCTTTAATCAGGGTGGTGCGTTTATGTGGCCTATTTTGGTTCTCTTCGTACTTGGACTGGCATTTGTAATTGAACGGTTTTATACCCTGACCCGTGCATCTGTGAATACACGTAAATTTTTGGCCCGTTTACATAATGCCCTGCAAGAGGGAGGCATTGAAGGTGCCGCGGCTGTATGTGAGCAAACCCCCGGTCCTGTGGCAAATATTTTACACGCCGGTCTGGCCCGTGCCGATAAAGGCCTGGAAAGCGTGGAAAAATCGATCACCAATGCCGGTTCCATTGAAATGGCTTTCCTTGAGCGCGGCATGGTTGTGCTTTCCACGGTAATCGTATTGGCCCCGATGCTTGGTTTTACCGGAACGGTAGCCGGTATGGTTGACGCTTTTGACGCTATTAAAAAAGCAAACGATATTTCTCCCGCCGTTGTGGCCGGTGGTATCTCCAAGGCTTTGTTGACCACGCTATTCGGTCTGGTTGTCGCTATGACGATACAGGTGTTTTTTAACTATTTCACCTCAAAAATCGACCGTTTAATCCTTGATATGGAAGAGTCTTCCATTGAACTGATGGACGCTTTGGTTGAACTTGAAAACAAATAATCACAGCAGAAGGCACTAATCACTATGATAATTGGCAAGAAAAAAGAAAAAGATGTTGAAATTCCTTCGGCATCGCTTGCGGATATCGTTTTTCTGCTTTTGATATTTTTCCTGGTTACAACATCGATCGATACTGAAAAAGGGTTGGACCTGGTTCTACCGCCTCCCGGGAATGAAGAGATCAAGATACCTAAGAAAAATATCACCAATCTGTTTATCAACGCGGCCGGACAGGCCATGATCGACAATGAAGTGGTGGATGTAAATCAACTGGCAGGCATTATCAAGGAGAAACTTTTTGAGAACCCTTTGCTTATCGTTTCGTTAAAAACACATAAGGATTCGGAATATAATGTTTATGTGCACGTACTCGATCAGTTAAAGAAAGCCGGTGCAAAACGTATATCCCTTGCGGATCCAGACGAAGAATAAAGAGGCATTTCAATGGAGTTTAAAAAGAAAACGAATATTAAGCTTTCTATTCCCACGGCCTCAATGCCGGATATTATCTTTATGCTGCTCATATTTTTTATGGTAGCCACGGTAATCCGACAATATTCCGGCCTGAAGGTGGAACTGCCGGATGCGGCAAAAATACAAAAACTGGCCGTTTCCAAGCGTCATATAGCCACCATATGGATAGATAAAAACGGCAATGTGGTTATGGACGATATTCCCGTTAAGAATATCAAGAATCTCCGTAACCTGGCCTATCAAAAACGCGCTGCCGACCCGCAGTTGATCGTATCCATCAAAGCGGATAAGTACACAAAAATGAACACCATCAACAAGGTGCATCAGGAACTGCGAGAGGCAAGTGCAATTCGTGTGAATTATTCAGCATTACCGGGGGAATTTTAAATGCAAGCATTAAAAACAGACCCGTCGGTTGATCTGAAATTAAAATACCGAAAGGTACTTCAGGCCTCCGGGGCCGCCGCGCTTTTTATATTGACGATACTGTTTTATTCCTTTCAGAAATATGACAGTACCTTTAAGCTGGAAGAACAGCCGGAATTAACCATCCAGACGATTGATATTCCACCGACCCAGCAGTTACAAAAGCCGCCGCCTCCTTCACGGCCGTCCATTCCCGTGGAATCCGAGGACGAAGACCTTTTGGATGACGTAACCATAGATGAGACCGATATCGATCTCAATCAGATAGACGATGCGCCTCCTCCTCCACCGGAAGAGGATGAAGTGTTCGAATTCTTTGCCGTATCCGAAAAGCCCAAGTTGCTGCATAAGGAAACGCCAAAGTATCCGGACCTGGCCCGTCGTGCCGGTATAGAAGGACGCGTGACGGTTATGGTAACCATCTCCAAAAAGGGTGATGTGATTGACGCCAGGGTGCTGAAATCGATTCCCATGTTGGATGACGCCGCACTGAATGCGGCAAAGAAATGTAAATTTAAACCGGCGAAACAGCGAGACCGTTTCGTTAAGGTAAAAATGTCCATTCCTTTTGATTTCAGATTAAGAAATTAAACATTCAGCCCCCGCTTGCGGGGGCTTTTTATTATCCATGTCTGCCTGTATTATCCTCAATCCTCGATCGGGATATGCCTACAAACAACGTCGTATCCGTAATTGGATAGCGGCTCATCTTCCCCCATCCGTTTCCGTTTATGAAACCACCCATGCCGGTCATGCCCCGGAGTTGACCCGCCAGGCCCTTGAAAAGGGATATGAAAGAGTTATTGCCATAGGGGGCGACGGCACGGTAAATGAAATTGCCTCCGGTCTGGTAAACCGCGGGGCCGCCCTGGGTATCGTGCCCGCTGGCTCGGGCAACGGTCTGGCCCGCAGCCTGAATATACCACTGGCCATAGACCGGGCCTTTGAAACCGCTCTTAACGGCAACATACGTGCAATCGATACCGGAAAGGCGGGAGAGCATTATTTTTTTGCTGTTTGCGGTGTCGGTCTGGACGCCCGGATCGGGCAAAAATTCCAACGCTTGAAAAGACGCGGCATAGTACCCTATTTTTATTTTGGCCTTCAGACATTTTTAGCTTATGAATACCCCCGTTTTGAAGTACATAGCGATAAGCACCGCTTTACTGTTGCCCCGCTGACCCTGGTGGTATCCAACGGCACGGAATTCGGCAATGGTGCCCGGATTGCTCCCAAAGCGGTGATGGATGACGGCTTGTTTGACGTCTGTCTGCTGGAGCGGATGTCTCTTTTGGAGGCGGCGCTTTCCCTGCCCGGGCTTTTTAACGGAAAAATTGTAAATTTAAAAAAATATAACAGCTTCAGATGCCGCAGGCTGAAAATATCCCGCGGATCGGAAAAGATTTTATATCATGTGGATGGTGAGCCCCATTACACCCAAGGCCCTCTGGAGATAACCATGAATCCCAATTCCCTAAAGGTGATAGTATGACGGAAAACAAAATATTGCAACAGATAGCAGCCCGGGTAGAAAAGGAGGAAGAAAAGCTGCTGGCTCCTTTTGCCACCCGTAATCGCATGGCCGGGAGAAAAACAACCGAACCCGGCTCCCGTTATCGGCCTCCTTTTGCCATTGATCGTGACCGTATCATGTATTCCGGTGCCTTCCGGCGTTATACGGGCAAAACGCAGGTTGTCTATTTTGCCTCCTTACTGGATGAGCAACTGACCAGTCGCAGTCTGCATACCATCAGTGTGGCGCAAATAGCCAAAACCATCGGCCGCATGCTGTCGCTTAATCAGGACTTAATCGAGGCTATAGCCCTGGGGCACGACCTGGGTCATCCTCCTTTTGGGCATGATGGTGAAAAATTCCTTAGCCGGCAGAGTCAAAAAAGAGGGCTGGGGCAATTTCATCATAATATTCAAAGCCTGAGAACGGTGGATGTTATCACCAAGGGGGGGCAGGGACTTAATCTTACCTTTCAGACCCGGGATGGCATTATATCGCACAACGGCGAAGTGAACGACAGTATCCTGGAACCGTTTCCGGAGAAGAATGAAGGACACATCCTTGAATATATCGAGGCTATGGAGTCCGGAGAAAAGGTGGATACCCGTCCCCAAACCATGGAGGGCTGCGTGGTACGTATTACCGATACCATTGCCTACATCGGGCAGGATATAGAGGACGCCATTCGTATCGGTTTGATACAGCGTGAAGATTTACCGCAAGCGGCAACGCGAACGCTGGGCAACGTGAACGGCACTATCATCGAAACCCTTGTTAATGATGTGGTAACCATGAGCCATGGCAGGAAATATGTACGCTTTAGCGAAAAGATAGCCGCGGCGCTGTTTGAATTGAAGGCATTTAACTATAAATTCATCTATGGCAGCCCCCGGCTGAAAGTTAATCATATAAAGATTGAGAATGGTTTTGAACTGTTGTTTGATCACTTTTTAAATGATTTGAAGGTTCAGCGGCGGGAGAGTGAAATATATACCCACTTTCTCGATACAAAAAATGAAAAGTATATCGGGGAAAATAAGCCGGAAATGCTGGTGCGCGACTTTATTGCCGGCATGACCGATCGTTATTTTACACAACTGCTGCAAAAAATTGTAATCCCGGATATATCCGGATTTGAGCTGTCACAAGGGTAAGGAGCACAGGCATGAGCAAGGAACCGTTTGATCGTTTAAGCGCCTATATTTCCGCGCGGGAAGAAGAAGCAATCCACATCATGAAGGCACTGGTTTCCATAAAGGCGCTCGGCCCGTTGAACGGCGGTACGGGAGAAGCGGAAAAGGGAGCCTGGCTGACGGATTATCTGAAAAAAAGTGGTTTTAGCGATGTAAAAAATTATCCCGCGCCCGACCCCTCCGTACCCGCGGGAGAGCGGCCCAATATCGTGGCCAGGATTCCGGGAAAGCGGACGGACAAAAGTATCTGGATTATGAGCCATATGGATGTTGTTCCCGAAGGCGATCTGGAAAAATGGGAAACGCCTCCGTATGAAGCGGTGGTAAAAGAAGGGAAAATCTTTGGCCGGGGAACAGAGGATAATCATCAGGGGCTGGTGGCCTCACTGATAGCGGCAAAGGCTTTTATCGATTTGAATATTGTGCCCGAATATAATCTTAACCTGGTTTTTGTTTCCGATGAGGAAACCAACAGCATCTATGGCCTGGAGTATCTGGTGGAGCATCATGCCGATCTCTTCCGTAAAGAGGATATTTACATCATTCCCGATGCCGGGGAGCCGGACAGCACCATGATTGAGATCGCGGAAAAGTCCATCCTGTGGCTACGCTTTGTCACCAAAGGTAAACAGGTTCATGCCAGCACACCGGAACGTGGCGTGAATGCCTTTAAGGCTGCTTCACATTTTATCGTTAAGCTGGGGGACTTATATACGCGATTTGCCGACAGTGATCCGGTATTCGATCCCCCCATAAGTACCTTTGAACCTACACAGCGGGAAGCCAATGTTCCCAATGTAAATACCATTCCCGGCGATGACGTCTTTTATCTGGATTGCCGCATTCTGCCACACTATAATTTGGATGAGATTCAAAATGTCATTCGTGAAATGATGGCGGAAATCGAACAGGAATTCGGCGTACGGATAACCATGGAAGAGGTACAAAGGGAAGAAGCGGCACCGGCAACTGCACCGGACGCGCCTGTTGTGGGCGCTCTTGCCCGGGCCATAAAAGAGGTCTACGGTGTGGATGCCGGACCCGTGGGTATAGGGGGGGGCACCGTGGCTGCGGTTTTTCGACGCGCCGGCTTTGACGCCGCCGTATGGTCTACTCTGGATGATATGGCCCATCAGCCCAACGAATATTGCCGGATTAGCAACCTGTTGAACGACGCACGTGTATTTGCCCATGTGGCGGGACATGGCTTAGATTAATTTGCCTGTGGAGCGGTTGCTTATGTAAATTACAGCGTTCAAGCGGGAGTAATTCAGAGGCCAGAATGCCAGCTTCCCAAGCTGGACGTCGCGGGTTCGAATCCCGTCTCCCGCTCTTTTTTTAAAAAAGCATTTTTCAAATAATCAATTCCTCTCCCATGCCGATAGCATAAATCCCTGAGCTGTTTTCTGTACTGTGTATTCGAATTCTGGTGATTCGAGTCACAGTATTATTGGTATATAATGCCTTAATTGGATGTCCCAACGATTTCTATTGCTAACCCAGGAGGAGCTATGTACGCTAACTTCAAATTAAAAGTAGCCGTATTGTTTGTGTTTTTGTGCGCGGCTGGTTTTTTATCCGGTCAGATTGTTCAACAAATCCCCAATGGCGGAACCGTTAATTGGCAGGATCAAATTATAAAAGGCACGGGTATCGGCGCGCCGAACCCCAAGGTCCCTTTTGCCGCTCAGCGTGCCGGGGCCATACGGGCCGCCAAGCTGGACGCGCTTCGTCAGCTTTTGGAGACGGTCAAGGGCATGAACCTGACCGCGGAAACCACCGTGCGCAACGCCATGGTGGAGAATGATGTGATTCAAACCCGTGTTTCCGGTATTGTTAAAAATTTCCGGGAAACGGATATACGCTATCTCAGCGATGGCAGCGTGGAAGTGGATGTGGAAATTCCCCTGAGTGGTATTTTACTGGATGCCCTGTTGCCGCAACAAATTGGCGGGCAGACTCCCGCACAGGTTCAATATGGCGTGGCGCCGCAACCGGCTTATGCCAACGCCGTCTACAGCGGCCTGATCATCGACGCCCGCGGACTGGGACTGCGTCCGGCCATGGCTCCGCGTATTCTTGATGAAAATGGCAATGAGATTTACGGCACCGGTTTTGTCAGCCGTGACTATGCCGTGCAGATCGGCGTTGTGGGCTATGAGAAAAATATCGCCCGCGCCAAAAGCAACGAGCGGGTAAAAGATAATCCCATGGTTGTAAAGGCTCTCTCGGTATCCGGTACCAATAAAACCGATATCGTGGTTTCCAATGCTGACGCGGCAAATATCCTGGCCGCCGGTAAAAATCTCAATTTTATGGAACAGTGTAAAGTTATGTTTATACTTGATTAGTGAAGGAGAAAATCATGAAAATTTCCACAAAGAATATATTTATTTTTCTCGCCCTGGCCCTGTTTCTGGCAAGCTGTTCCGGACCGAAAGAGCGCAAGGCCGCTTCCACGCTGGATACGCCGGAATACCATTATACCCAGGGACAAAAGTTCCTGAGAAGTGGAGACCTGGCCAATGCGGAGCGTGAATTTAAATTGGCCAAGAGCCTGAAGGATAAATTTGCCCCGGCCTTTGAAGGTCTGGCGGTGGTGGCCCTGGAACGCAATCAGCTTAAAAAAGCGGAAAAACTGATCGATCAGGCTTTAAGCCGTGATGACGACTGGACCCCGGCACAGGTGGCCCAGGGACGCCTGTTGATGCTCCGGGAAAAATATGACGATGCCGTGGATGAGTTTCAGGATGCCATTGACGATGTGGATGACTCCGGGACGGTTAAAGATAAAAAAGCGGTTAAGATGGACGCCTGGTACTGGATGGGCGAGACCTATAAACGTTGGGGCAAATACAACAAAGCCCAAAATGCTTTTCAGAATATTCTGAAGCTGGACAATACCGATACCCGCGCCGGACTGGCCATAAAGGAACTGGCCGAGTATTTTGCCGCTGTGGCCGGACAATCACCGGAACTGCAAAAAATTGCCCGCCAGAAAGAAGTCACCAGGGCCGATATCGCCGTTCTGTTTGTGACGGAACTGCCCCTGGATAAAATTTTTCGCAAGTCGCCCAACAGGCAGGCTGTCAAGTTCAGCGCGCCGGGTCAGAGCGTTATGGGCAAGCCGCAGGTACAAAACGCCTCGGATCTGGGAATTAAGGATGTGCCGGACAGCCACTGGGCAAAATCCTTTATTAAAAAAGCGGTGGAAAGCGGTATCATGCAGCTTTATCCCGACGGTACGTTTAAGCCGGATGCCAAAGTAAACCGTGCCGAGCTGGCCATGCTGATACAAAACTTTATGGTCAAGGCCTATGATGATCCCTCGATCGAAACCAAACATTTTGGCGATGCCAGTCCCTTTGCCGATGTGCTGAACACCAGTCCGATTTTTAACGCGGTGATGGTTGTTTCCACGCGCGGGGTTATGCCCGGTAAGGATGACGGCACTTTTCAGCCCCTGGGCCCGGTATCCGGCGCGGAGTCTCTGAATATCATTCGTAATTTAAAAGCAAAGTTCTAAAACCATGAAAAAGACAATCCTATTCAATTTTCTTTTGCTGGCCGGATTGTTATGGGCGCAGCAGCCGGCTCCGCAGGTACGGCAGGTGACCGCCACCGGCTATGGGGCCATACTGGCCGGAGATAAGGTAAAAGCCCGTGAGGATGCCGTAAACGACGCCCTGCGCAAGGCTGTGGAACAGGTGGTGGGCATGGTAATCGACGCCAACACCGTTTCCGAAAACTATATGGTTATCGAAGATAAGATATACAGCCGCACCAGCGGATATGTGCAAAGCTATCATGTGCTTTCGGAAAACGAACAGCCCGATAACTCCCTGGAGGTAACCATACAGGCCGTGGTTAAGCAGGGGGATTTGAAAAGCGACTTACAGGGCATTCTTACCGTGCTAAAGCGTGAAGGCATGCCGCGCATGATGGTGCTGATCCGTGAGGAGAATGCCGGCAGCATGGGCATGGCCTCGGGGCTGAACAGCGCCGAGAATGCCATTATGAACACCATGATGCAATATGGCTTTCCCTTTGTGGACGCCGGAACCATGAAGAGCAATCTGAATGCCGCTTCCGTGGCCGCAGCCATGAACGGCGATACGCAGGCGGCGGCGGCCATTGCCAGGCAAAGCGGCGCCGAGGTGTTACTGATAGGCAATGCCCGTTCCAGCGTAACCCAGTTGCCGGTTATGCGCAGCTCGGGGATGAAAAGCTGCAATGCCAATTTGAATATCCGCGCCGTGCGGGCCGATGACGCGGTAATTATCGCCACCACCGCCCAACATGCCGTTGTACCGCATATTGATGAGTTTACCGGTGGCGCCAGGGCCCTGGCCAAAGCTGCCGAAAAGGCCGGTGAGGAGTTGAAGGCAAAGATCATCGAAAAGTATCGCGGAAATCAGTTCTCCGCCCGGCAAATCCAACTGATGGTTACCAACATTACCAGTTTTAGTCAGCTCAATACGCTCAAGAACAGCCTGCCCTATTATATACGTGGTGTGAAAAATATATATCAGCGTAATTTTGGCGGCGGCATGGCTTTGTTTGATATTGAGATCACACAAAAAGCGGAAAGCGTTGCCGCCGAACTGGACGCCAAAGAGATTGAAGGTATTAATCTGGAAATCATCGGTGTTACCCAAAATAAGCTGACAGCAAAAATACGGTAAGTTTTACGCAGGCAATTCCCCGGGGATTTGCCGAAACGGGTATTAAAATGAATAAAAAACTAATCTCGCTGATAAGCGGTACTCTATTGTTAACCGCCATGGTGGTTGGCGCTTACAGCTACTGGGATGCGCCGAAACCCGTGGCTAAAATATCGTTTCCCCTGGGCAATGTACTGGTGTTGCCCAGCGGTAAAACAAAATTGGTCAAGGCCGGCTTCAATCGTCCCCTGTATAACGGAGACAAGATAAAAACACAGCCCTCGGCCCGTTGTGAAATAAAATATAACGACGGTTCCATCGTGCGCATAGACGAACGCTCGATCTATACCATAGAAAGAGCTGAAATAAAAAAGAAAGAGAAAAAGGTAGAGTCCTTTCTTTCCGTGGGCCGCATCTGGGCCAACATAAAAAAGCTGGCTCAAAACACCGATCAGTGGCTGTTGCGCGGTCCTTCCGCCGTGGTGGCCGTGCGTGGCACGGTTTACCGCATGGACGCCGCCGAGGATAAAACCTCGCGCATCCTGGTTTATGAAGGCAGCGTAAATGTTGCGCCTCCCGGTTGGCAGCCAGGCCAACAGCAACAGCAGGGCAGCCAAAACCCCCCGGGTCCCCCGCAACGGGTGCAAGGCCCCACGCAGGTTAAAGGTCCCTCCGTTGTTTCGCTAAAGGAATGGATAGAGATCGTTAAAGCGCAGCAGCAGATTGTGGTTAAGCCGGACGGCAGCTTTCAGAAAAGCGATTTTGACGCCGTTGCCGATGCCAAAAGCAGCTGGGTGCAATGGAATCTGGAACGGGATACGCTGATAAAGTAGAGAATAATAAAATAGGCCGTGGAAAGCATCTGTTTCTTTTCCCGGCCCTTTCCCGATGTTGGTGGCAAAATTGCTCTTTTCCCCAAACCGGTGATTCACTTTCCGGGGCTCCCTTTTCCCACGATTAAAATTGTGACTTAACTTAAAAATACATACGCTGAGATATAAGGCGCGGAGCCGGAGTCCGGTTCATCGGTTTCCCACACCCCTGTTCAAACCATGTCTGCCCGCTATCAGCCCACTCTTTTATGCAGATGATTGGGATAACGTAACCTTAAGTGCATCCTTCCGCTGATAAAGGTTTTATACCAGTACACTTTGATGATATCGTTTATAAAAAACCAGCTTCCGGCATAGGCCCATACGAACAACGCCCACTTCCAACCGATGGCCGGGACGAAAATACCGTAAACCGCGATCAGGGTACCCACAATACCCGTTAAGATGGTAGCTGAGAAAAATAACAGGGAGGGATAGGGTTTTCTCCAGAACCAGTCGGTGGTACGGGTATTATAGATGGTGCCATGCCCGGCCACCACCAGTTTTGTAAATATGATGGCCTGTATCATATCCTGCGACAGGTTGGTGTGTTTTTCCAGAATGAAAAAAATCAAAAAGGAAGATATGACGCCCAAAATGCCTAACAGGGTGGAGAGGCCGAATAGTTCACTATTGTCCCAGCGTACCGGTTTTTTATCAATCCGGGTATTGTCATAGGCGATGGTTAAAATGGGAATATCGTTTAGCAAAGCCAGGATGATGATCATGATGGCCGTGACCGGGTAAAAATTGAACACCAGAATGGAGAAGGTCATAAACAGTATGATGCGGATGGTTTCGGCGATGCGGTAGATGGCATAACTTTTCATACGCTCAAAAATGACCCGGGCCTGTTTAATGGCGTCCACAACTACGGAAATGCCCGGTGCCAGCAGCACCAGATCCGCGGCGGCACGGGCGGCATCCGTCGCTCCGGATACCGCTATCCCGGCATCCGCCTTTTTCAGGGCGGGCGCGTCGTTAACGCCGTCCCCGGTCATGGCCACGATATGTCCGGCCTTCTGCAACTTGTCGACGATAAAGTATTTGTCTTCGGGGAAAACCTGGGCAAAGCCATCGGCCTTTTCAATCAAATGAAGGATATCCGATTCATGTTTTGCGTTATAGGCCTGTGCTAACCGGCCGCCGGGATTTTGTTTTATTTCCGTGGCCACGCTTGGTTCTGTTGCAATAGGGGAGCCGGCAAGCTCCACGGGGTCATCGGCGGTCAGGGCGTCCGTAGGCAGAATATGATCGTTTAAACCCAGTTTCAGGGAAATCTGCCTGGCGATGGCAATATTGTCGCCGGTGACCATTTTAACCTGTACACCCAGTTCCCGGGCCTCGGCCAGTGTTTGCCCGGCATCGTCACGGGGCGGGTCAAACAGGGGTATGATCCCGGCATATTGATAATCCCCGTCATCCGTTTTAACGGCGACGCCCAGGGTGCGGTAGCCGGAACGGGCCATTTCATCGACGATCTCGTCAACAGCATGGCCACTGTCCGGGCGGCATTGCTTTTTGATTACCTGCGGCGCACCTTTTATGACGCTTATTTTTTTATTCCCCTTTTCCAGTACGGCCTCGGTCTGTTTGCTTACCGGGTCAAAGGGCCGGAAACTGAGCTGACGATACTCTTTTGTCTTGTCATAGATGTTGTTTTCCTTCAGGTATTTAAAGATGGGGGTTTCAATGGGGTCGTTATTTTCTTCGCTGGAGGCCAGGGCGGCATAGAGCATCAACTGTTCCTTATCAAAGCCGGGAAATGGGTGAGGGGCGGATACGGTCATCTCGTTTTTGGTCAGGGTTCCCGTTTTATCGGAGCAAAGCACATCGATACCGGCCAGTTCTTCTATGGCGGCCAAACGGCTGACAATGGCCTGCTTTCGGGCCAGGTTCATCGCTCCCACGGCCATGGTCACCGTTAATACGGCCGGCAGGGCCACGGGGATGGCGGCGACGGTAAGCACCAGGGTGAAACGCAGAATCTCGATCATATTCTCACCGCGATAAACAGCATTGAGCAGAATAACGGCGGCCATCAACAGGGTTGTGGCGATCAGGAAATTGCCCACCTTGATGATCATTTTTTGAAAATGGCTATGTTCCTCTTTCTCGGCCCGGGCCACCAGCGACACCGTTTTCCCAAAATAAGTATTTATACCGCTGGCGAAAACAACAGCCAGCATCTCGCCCTGTTTGCAGACGGCATTGGCGTAGGCCACGTCGCCGGGCTTTTTGGTTACCGGCAGCGATTCTCCGGTAAGAGCCGACTGGTCTATTTGTAAATAGTTGCCATCCACCAGCATAACATCTGCCGGAAGAATTTCACCGATTTTGATCTTTATAATATCTCCCGGAACCAGGTTTTGCGCGGGAAGGCTTTTGTAACGACCGTCCCTCAAAACCGTTGCCGAACGGGCCAGTTTGTTTTTTAACACCTTTAAGGCGCCAAGCGCCTTGCTTTCCTGCCACAGATCCATCCCGGCGTTGATAAACAGCAGGGCGGCGATGATGCTGAAGTCCTCCCATTTTCCAACCAGGGCGGAAAGGATCGCGGCCACTTCAATCATCCACGGTATGGGTCCCCAAAAGCGGCGGAACACTCTGTGAAACAGGGACTCTTCCTTTTCGGGGATTTCATTTTTTCCATACAGGGCCAGGCGTTCAGCGGCCTCTTGTTCCGTTAAGCCCTTCGGCGAGGTGTGCAGGCGCCGATAGATTTCATCCCGGCTTAGTTTTTCCGCCTCCCGGCTCTCAATGATTATTTTTTCCATGATATTCTCCGCCACTTTGGATGTTTAAATTATTTCCCCCGCTCGATGGTTAATACAGCGCAAGGGGCATGGGATACAACCCGTTCCGTTGTACTGCCGAGGAGTATATGATCCAGATAATTATAACCGTGGGTGGCCATAACTATTAAATCAATGGCGTTCTCTTCGGCCTCTTCCACGATGGTTTTATGGGGGCGGCCCTCAAGCACCTTGTAAACCGTTTCCCCCGGAGCCGCTCCGGTGGTTTTTTTCATCAGCTCCAGGGTGCGGGGGCGAATTTCCGGGTCGACCTCAAACAGGGACTCAATCCCGCCAGCATAAAAAGCCGGATGCATCTGCTGTTCGATAACGTTTAAAAATTCGATGGAAGCGCCGAATTTGTGGGCGATCTTCGGTGCCAGTCTGGCGGCCTGTCGGGAATAGTCGGAAAAGTCCAGGGGGACAAGAATCTTTTTAAAGTCCGGCGCCGGGGCTTTGTGGGGAACGCTTAAGACGGGGATGGGGGAATGACGCACCACCTTTTCGGCCACGCTGCCGTATAGCCATTTTTTTAAACCCGTCTGGCCGTGGGTACCGATAACGATGAGATCGTAATGATTTGCGCGCAGATGGTTGAGAATGGCATCCCCCGGTAATATATCTTCCTCAAGGCGGATGTCGCCTTTCAGTCCGGCGGCGTAAACTTTTTCCAGCAACGGGTGCAGTTTTTGCCGGGCTATCCCGGACTCTACTTCCACAAATTGGCGGTGTTCGGGGCGGGTGGCCGTTTCCAGATTAGCGCCGGAGTAGTCCACAACGGCATGCAGCAGGCTAAGGTGTGCCGAATAGTTTCCCGCCATATAAATAGCATAGTCCAAAGCCAGGTGCGCGTTTTCACTAAAATCGATGGCGACGACGATTTTTTTAATTTTCATGACAACCTCCTAAAAAAACTTACATTGCTTCATCATAAATCCCCAGGTGATATCGGACATGGTTACCACACCGGCCAGTTGGCCGCTCTCCTTCACAATGGGGACTTGCTGGATGTTATGGGTTTTCATCATTGTACCCACCTTAATCAGCGGCGTATCGGGCCCGGCGGTTCTGACGTCCGCGGTCATCACCTCGGAAACCGGTTTGTTGACAACCAGGGATATCTTTTCCTCAATACTTCCCGGATTGAGCCAATAACTCTCATCGATCATCACTTCGCTGTAGTCCGGCAGAATCTCGCGGAACAGATCGCTGTAGGTTAAAATTCCTTCCAGCTTTCCGTCACCGGAAACGACGAGTAGATAATCCAGATGGTATTTATGCATCAGCTGATTGACTTCCCGTAAGGGAACGTTAGATTGGACGGTTACGATTGCCGTGCTCATGACATCGCTGGCTTTCATAAGGGGCCTCCTTTTAGATAAGCTAAGGTTTCTGTTTGTTGCGGCCGTTCAGTAATTTAGATGCACGTATACAATTTAGTTACTAAAAATTTTACAATCTAAATTAAAAGATACAACCTCTCTTTTTAATAATATACAAGCATAAACAGGTTATATGAATTATAGATGAACAGCGGAGGGAGGGCTATACCTTGGTGTAGCTGCGGCCTTTCCAGGTGATGCGCCGCCTGAAGGGGGCAATCAGGGCAATCAATGCGGTGTAGATCAACTGAAAAACCTCATATTTAATTATAGAGGAGCGCAGATGCTCCAGTTGCAGTTTGCGCATATGGCGTTTTAGCATCATGTAATCCACACCGACAATCATGCCGATGGCGGTGCCGGTAACGATATTGTAATGACCGGAGAAAAAGAGCAGCGGAATAAGCCAGTGGGCCAGAAAGGAGGCGCCCACTACCAGCCAGGCAAAGGGACGCGCGTTGAGTCCGCCCCGTGCCCAGCGTACACGCTGGTTGACAAAATCCATAAAGCGGTCATAAGCGTGGCTGAGCACAACGCTTTCCGGTTCATCCAGGTATTTGACGGCATAATGGGTTTTGGTGACGATCTCTTTCATCAGGGCATGATCTTCATCCACCGAGAAACCGATCGCTTCATAGCCGCCCAGGGCCTGATACAGTTTGCGCCGGTACATAAGATTGTTGCCGATAACGCTGATCGGCTTGCCCCCGTTGGCGGCCCCCACGGCCAGGGCCTGTATGAACAACCAGTCCACCTGTTGCATTTTATTGAGCAGCGTACCGTTCTCATCGCCGGCAATGGTGGTAAAGCCGCTGACCATGCCCGTGGAAGCGTCAAAGTGGCTGCTGAGTTTTTTCAGCCACTCCGGGTTGGGGGCGCAGTCGGCATCGGTGGTGGCAATCAGTTCGGCATCGGTCATTTTTATGCCCAGGGCCACGGCGTTCATTTTGCCGTTAAGACCGGGCAGGGTATGATCCACGTAAACATAGCGCATATAGCTAAGGCCCTCGATGGCCTCACGGACGATTTCCGCCGAGCGGTCGGTGGATTGATCATCCAATAAAAAGACCGTAAGACAGTCCCGGGGATAGTCCAGTTGTTTCAGGGCCTCCACACAACGCCGTATCTGATGCTCCTCGTTACGAAAGGCCACCATAACGGCAATGGTGGGGAACACGGCCGGCGGGCCGGCCTGGGGTGACTCATGGCGCAGCAGATAAAGGATGAGAAAAAAATAGCCCAGAGCCAGGGCAAAGGCCAATTGCAGTAACAACGGGATCATGACAGCACTCCGTGTTGAATCTTCTCCTCTTTCCAGCGGAACAGATTGAACTGACCCAGGATTCCGAAAAAGAGAATGTAAAAAATATGCAGCGCCGCCGCCGGGAGAAACCAGCGCAATACGCGTCGCTCGCCCATAATGCGCGCGGCCTTGTTTAAAAACAGAAATTCCGGGATCACCTTAAGGGCAAAAATAAACAGAACGGCCGCTCCCAATGAGGGGGAAACGACAACGGCAATCAGCGCCCACAACAGGGCGGCGTTATATAGCACGTAAGCGCTGAGGGCCAGTACCACCTTCAGCGGATATTTAAAACCCTTGCTGGCATAGCGCAGCCGCTGATGGATATATTGACGCAGGGTTTTGGGCGGGGCGTTAAACACATGGGCCCGGCTGTCGCAGGCATAGCGGATGTCATATTTTTTCTGCTCGCGTACATGGGTCAAAAAAAGATCGTCATCACCGGAAAGGATGTGTTTATGCGGACCGAAACCATCCACATCCAGAAAAAGCTGCCGGCGGTAGGCCATATTGGTGCCTACGCAGGTAACGGGAAAACGCATAAAGGTGGTGGCGGCGGCCACGGCGGCCACGGAAAAATATTCCAGGGCCACCAGCCCCTGCACAAAACGATGACCGGGATCGATGGAGTAGGGGGCGTAACCCAAAAGCATGTCGGCCCCGCGCTCAAAATAGGCCATGAGCGTCACTATCCACAGGGGGCCGGGGCGTCCGTCGGCGTCCGTCAGTAAAATGTATTGTCCGCGGGCGGCGCGAACGGCCGTATCGATGGCCCGCTTTTTGGGGGCAAAGCCCGGCAGGCGGTCACGGATATGTATATATCTGAAGCGCGGGTCGCGGGCGGCCTGTTCTTCCAGCAGGCGCCCCGTGCCATCGGTGGAGCGATCGTTGACGAGTATGAATTCGACCGACAGGGAGGGGGACAGTTTTTGTTGCTCCAGATGCCGGAACAGTTGCGGAAGATTGTTCTCTTCATTGCGCGCGGCCACGATAACGGTAACGGCCATATCGTGTGGTGAAAGTGATTCGCCGGGGCTGTTATGGCGCAGCATCCCGCGCATGTGGAGCAGCAGTCCGGCATAGATCAGCGTGGCCGCCATGAGAAGAGGGAAAAACAGCACGATAAGCCCTTACTTTTAAAAGCCGTAAAGTTACTAAAAAATAGCTTTTAAAGGGATTATTTTAGCCGGGAAGAATGAGAGACGTTATAATGAGCGGATTCTTTTACCTTTGGGGAATAGTGCGCCGCGGATTTGTGTTGTTATACTACCCGCGAAGCGCGGATGAAATTTCCCCAAAACCCACTCAACGCGGGATAAAAGAATGTATCGCAGTCTGTTAATATTGGCCGTCCTGTTATCCCTTGGCGCCTGTTCGGATAAAAACAGCGTCCGGGACGGCCGGACGGAAAAGGAGCCTCTCTTGAATCATTTGAAAAACGAAACCAGCCCCTATCTGTTGCAGCATGCCGATAACCCGGTGGACTGGTATCCCTGGGGCGAGGAGGCGCTGGAAAGGGCGCGGACGGAGGACAAGCCCATCCTGCTGAGCATCGGCTATGCCGCCTGCCACTGGTGCCATGTGATGGAACACGAGTCCTTCGAGAACGAAGAGATCGCCACCCTGATGAACGCCAACTTCATCTGCATCAAGGTGGACCGGGAGGAACGGCCCGATCTGGATCAGCTTTATATGACCTTTGTGCAGATGGCCACCGGCAGCGGCGGCTGGCCGATGACGGTGTTTATGACGCCGGAGCAAAAGCCTTACTTCGGCGGAACCTATTTCCCGCCGGAGGATCGTTACGGGCGTCCGGGATTTAAAAAGCTGCTGACGATAATGGCGGATGTTTACCATAACCGCAAGGATGAACTGGCGCGGAACATCAACCGTCTGGACGAAGCCTTTGAACGCATGACCCGGGCCACGCGCCTCTCGGCCGGACTGCCCGGATACGATGTGCTGGAAAAGAGCGTGCGCCTGCTGGCCGAACAGTATGAGCCGCGCTTTGGCGGGATCGGCCGGGCGCCGAAATTCCCGGCCGTGCAGGTGTTTGATCTTTTTTTGCATGAATACGCGCGTACCGGGGAGGACTCTCTGCTGGACATGGTCACCCACACCCTGCGCAACATGGCCCATGGCGGTATATATGACCAACTGGGGGGCGGCTTTGCCCGCTACAGCACCGATGAACGCTGGCTGGTGCCCCATTTTGAAAAGATGCTTTATGACAACGCCCTGCTGGCGCCCCTGTATCTCGATGTCTTTCTGATTACCACGGACAGCTTCTACCTTGAGGTCGCCGAGGATATTCTGCGCTTTACGGCCAATGAACTTACCGGGCCGGAAGGGCAGTTTTACAGCAGTCTGGATGCCGACAGCGAAGGCGGGGAAGGAACGTTTTATATCTGGAGCAAGGAAGAGATCATGCAGGCTCTGGGCCGGGAAGAGGGGGCCCTGTTTTGTAAATACTTTGGCGTGAGCAGCATGGGTAATTTTGAAGGGCGTAACATTTTACACGTGGCCGTACCGGCCGACAGCCTGGCGGAGAAATACAACATGAGTCCGGCGCGGCTGAAGGATATTATAAACCGGGGGCGGGAAAAATTGCTGCGTCTGCGGGCCGGACGCCAGCGCCCCGCCCTGGATGACAAAGCCCTGACCGCTTGGAATGCCCTGATGCTTTCAGCCTATGCCCGTGTTTATCAGGTGACCCGCAAGGAGGCGTATGCCGGGGTTATCCGCCGCAACGCGGACTTTTTACTGATGCATCTCTACGGCGATGAGGGTTTGAAGCGCAGTTATAAAAACGGCGAGGCCCGCATAGACGCCTTTATGGAAGACTACGCTTATCTTATCGCCGCCTTGCTGGATGCCTATGAAGCCTTGTTCGATGAGCGTTGGCTGCAAAAGGCCCTGACCCTTGCGGAAGAGGTGGGTGAACATTTCTCCGATGGCAGCGGCGGCTACTATACCACATCCGCCCATGGTGAACAACTCTATCAGCGGTTAAGGGTGGAAGGTGATCAGTCCGTCCCCTCGCCGACGGGGGTGATGCTGAAGAACAATTTGCGCCTGTACGGTTTCAGCGGTCAAGCGCTTTTTTTGGATGAGGCGGAAAAAACCTTAAAACGATATGGACAGCAGTTTGCCGCTAATCCTTACGGTTATGCCAGTTATCTGACGGCCCTGGACTTTTATCTGCAAAAGCCTTTCGAGATATTGCTGATAGCGGATGAGGATCCGCCGGAAATTTTTCTACATGAAATTTTCCGTACCTATATCCCCAATAAGCTGCTCATGTACCGCGAAGAGGGCCGGGCCACCGTGTTGACGCCGGAGTTGCTGGAAGGACGCCGGGCGGTGGACGGGCAGGCCACGGCTTACGTTTGCCGCGACGGCGCCTGCAGCCTGCCGGTGACCCATCCCGCGGAGCTGGCGGAAATGTTACGCCGCTGAGAACATTTTGCGAAAAAGGGTAAAAAGGATTACTTAAATTATCGTCCGCGCGGGTTTAGCGCCGATAAAGATGGCCGACCGCGCTTTATTATAGTTTACCCTTAACGGATATCAAGGACACGATGAGCAAGGGATTTTTAAAAAGTATTGTTTTTCTACTGGCCCTGTTGCCGCTGTTGCTGTTAATCCGGGGCTTTTTCACCGACGATCTTACCGCCAATCCGGTGGAGTATCTTTTAAGGCAAACCGGTTATTGGGGGCTTGTTCTGTTGTTTTTTTCACTGGCCGTTACCCCGGCGCGCCGTTTATTCCGTTGGAAAAAAATTGTCAGCCTGCGGCGTATGCTGGGTCTGTTCAGTTTTGCTTATATCGGCCTGCACTTTTTGATTTACCTGTTCCTGGATCGTGAGCTGTACTGGGATGAGATTATCCCCGATATTGTCAAACGCCCCTATATCACTATCGGCTTTAGCGCCTTTCTGGCTATGATCCCCCTGGCCGTCACCTCCACCAAAGGCTGGATGAAGCGTCTGGGGAAAGGCTGGCAAAAGCTGCACCGCCTGACTTATGTTATTGCCGTGGCCGGGGTGGTACATTTTTGGTGGCAGGTCAAGGCCGATATTCGCCAGCCCGCACTCTTTGCCGTCATTCTGCTGATCCTGTTCGCCTTGCGCCTAAAGAGGAAGAGTCCCGCCGGATAAAGCATGTAAAGTAAAATTATATTCCTGGAACTGCTTTCTCGCGGGATAAGCTTCCGCGGCTTCATTTGGGTTTACCAAAGTGGCAACAGTTCTTAATCGGCGACTAATTAATCCGGTAGTGTTTACAGAGCCCGGGCCATAGCATCAATTGTAAGTTCTTGTTATAATTGTTAGATTAACCGTAAAAATATATTGATTTGCCCGGTTCCGGACCCAATGAACAATAAAAACATCTGACGTATTAATGATTTTTTTTGAGATAGAAGAACGCGTTTGTTGCTACAAATTATATTACTGATATTCAACATAGGATAAAACAATATTGCCTGTTTTATCCAAAGGCTTAGAAAAATAGTTTTTTGTAACCGAAGTTATTTGTGTCCGCTTTGCAGGAGATTAATGAAGTTAGTTTATCAAAATAAAAATATTCGAGATAAACAAGAGAATCCATTTGAAAAAGCCTATAGGATTACCATGCCTGAATCCAACCGCATTGAATATAAGTCAAAACTTACCCGGGATCTGGATCTGGAAAAGGAAGTGGTGGCTTTTCTGAACTACAGGGAAGGCGGGTTGATATATTTCGGCATTGACAAAACGGGCAGGGTTTTGGGTGTAAATGATCCGGACGGAGACGCCCTGAAGATCAAAGACCGTATCAAAAACAATATTGCCCCTTCGGCCATGGGTTTATTTGACGTGGTACCCGAAGAACGGGAAGACAGGCAAATAATCAAGATCATAGTGGCGAGTGGCAGTGAGAAGCCCTATTTCAAAAAGAAATACGGCATGACGGAAAAGGGCTGTTTTATACGGGTAGGTACAGCAGCAGAACCCATGCCGCAAGCGATGATCGATAAGCTGTTTGCTTCGCGTACCCGAAATTCCATTGGTAAGATCAAAGCCCATCGGCAGGACCTGAGTTTTGAGCAATTGCGTATTTATTACGAAGAGAAGAAAAAACCGCTCAACAAGCAGTTTAAAAAGAACCTGGAACTGCTCACCGAAGATGGTTTGCTCAATTATGCCGGATACCTGCTCGCAGATGAAAACAATGTATCTGTCAAGGTGGCCAAATATAGCGGAGCAAACCGGGTAGATTTGATTGAGAACAACGAATACGGCTATTGCTCACTGATCAAAGCCACCAAAAGCGTGCTGGACAAAATTGACCTGGAAAACCGCACGGCAGCCACCATCACATTCAAAGAGCGCAAAGAACAACGTTTATGGAATGCCATTGCCCTGCGGGAGGCCATCATCAATGCCTTTGTCCACAACGATTACACCCGTGAAATCCCGCCCAAGTTTGAGATTTTCGCAGACCGTCTTGAGATCACTTCGGCAGGTTCATTGCCTGAAGGTTTGAGTAGAGAAGAATTCTTTGAGGGCTACTCCATCCCCCGTAATAAAGAACTTATGCGGGTTTACAAAGACCTGGAAATGGTCGAACAATTGGGCTCCGGTATTCCCCGGATACTGGAAGCTTACGGTAAGGAATGCTTTCACTTTTCCGAGAATTTTTTGCGGATGGTGTTCCCGGCCATTGAAAAGGTGACCGAACAAGTTACCGAACAAGTTACCGAACAAGTTACCGAACAAGTCAGAAAGTTAATGTCAATAATGGTCGCAGGGTCTTATTCCGGAAACGAGTTGATGGATATGTTAACACTGAAACACCGTCCGACATTTCTTTACAAATACCTGCAACCTGCTATTGATGCCGGATTGGTTGCTCCGACCATTCCGGATAAGCCAAAAAGCAGCAAACAAAAATATCGGTTGACACATAAAGGGCAGGCCTTAAAACAGAAGATCGAAAGTTTATAGCTTTGCTATAAAGACGACTCTTTTAAACTATTTAATGAGCACACGAAATGAAGTTCACTGAAGAAAAATCAGAACAAGTGGGGGCATAAGCTTTTTGTGGAAACGAAAAAGCCCTTTTTAACTGCTGTGTGTGCAACAATTTTAAATCCTCGTCAAAAAAAACTATTTACGCAAAACATATACCCAGGGCGTTAGGATTTATTCAGCCTACGATCTCCAGCACTTTTTCCGGCGGGCGGCCAAGGACAACCTTATCCCCGTAAATAAAAATGGGACGCTCAATCAACTTGGGATGTTCGGCCATAAGCCGGCACCACTCGCCGTCTTCCCGGTCATCCTTCCGGCTAATTCCCAGCTCTTTGGCGATCGCCTCCTTAAAGCGTATCAGTTCCCGGGGCGGGATGCCCATTTTTTTACACAAATCACAGATATCATCCGGCGTGGGGGGTGTTTTAAGGTATTCAATGATTTGCGGTTCAATTTTATGTTCCTTTAATATCTGCAAGGCCTGACGGCTTTTGCTGCACCGGGGGTTATGAAAAATACGGGCTTCCATATTTACTCCTTTTCCAATAAATAATCGATGAGGGCTTTTATCAGTTTATCGCGCTGCCGTTCGCTGACAAGGGTTTCCAGCGGAAAAGTCAGGGCGGCCACGCCATAATCCTTTTTATAGATCGTGCCCGCGCCAAAGCCGTTTTCCGCAAAGCGCCAGGCGGTTTGGCCACCGTTCACGCCGCGAATGGCGTCCGGGGCTTCCACGCGGTATATCTTGTCCGACCAGCCGCTGTTATAACGCAGCTCCGGCGGCCCGAGGTTTGCGGCGGCCCGTGTGCTGAAAACCCGGCCGGTACGCGCTGCGTGTCCGGTGACCCAGCGAAATTTCAGAACATCGCGGGCAAAAAGGGCGTCGTCGTAGGCGGCGTGTCCGCGGAACAGGTCGCTGCCGATATAGGCCCCGCTCAGCAACAGGCTGCCGCCCGCGGCCAGATAACGGCGGAGGACCCTTTTCATGGCGGCGGGAAAAACCGTAAAGGCGATGCCGCGCAGGGTATCCATTTCCACCCGCGGCCAGGAGGTGCTTTTTTCCTCGCCCATGATCAGGTCGATCAGGGGATAGTCCCCGGCTTTTATTTGGCCGGAAGTAAGTGCTTCGTCGCTGGCGCTTACAAAATTGTAGCCGGCTTTAAAGATGGAACGTCCGTGAACATAGGGGTAGTCAAAGGTGTTGCCGGCAATGATTTTGGTTTCGGCGTCGGCGTAACTGGCGCCATGGCCCGGCCGGTCGTTGCTGACAAAGGGCGCCCGGCGCAGGTAGTCGAACTGCTCGCCGGTAAAACTAAGGTCATAGCGGTCGGGAACACCATTGTCGCTGCTGTAATCAAAACCGCTTAAGGTACGGTCGCTAAGGGTTGCCGGGCCGCTGATGCGGTCAAAGCCGTTAACCACCAGCAGCGTGGGCACGGGCTCTGTGCGCAGGCCCACGGAAAGTATCTCCGAGGGCAGGCTTTCGCCGCCTTCATTGAGGGCGCACACCTTAAAACTATAAATATGCCCCTTTTCCGGGTTGGTAAGGGTATAAGCGGGCCGGGTGCTTATCACGCCGTCGTCAAAACCGCCGTCATCGATGCGGGTATAAACTTTGTAAGCCGTGGGTACGGCGGTTTCTTCCAGCGGATCGACGACCGCCTGCCAGGAGAGGATGATGTTGCCCTGTTCATCCAGCCTGGCGCTAAAGTGGTTAACCGGCAGGGGCGCCACCACATAGTCGCGTTGTTCGGCCGAGGCTATAAAGCGCAGCATGGCCTTATAGATGGCCCGGCTCACGTCAAAACGGAAGCGCGGATCGAGCATAAAACGGCTGTCGGCCCAGTTTTGATGGGAAAGCAGCTCCAGCAGGGCGGCCGGTATATTGGGGCGGTAGGACTCGCTGTATTGAGCTTCCCGCAGGCTGCGCCGCGGCCAGGTGGGATCGTACAGGGCGCGTATATCTTCCACCACCTGTGTTTGCAGGATATCGGAGAAGTCGCGGCTGGCCAGGCGCGAGCGGCCATTGGGGAAAACGGTCAGTGTATCGGCGCCGGTCAGGCTGTAGATGAGCAAAGTGCCGATGGCTGTATCGCTCCGGGTAATGCCGGCATCGGTATGAAAAGCCAGCGAAAGATCGATGGGTATGCCCAGGCCGCGGCTGCGATCGCGGTTGGGGCCGGCCGGGGCGCCGTGCAAATAGTTGGCCCACTCGCCGCGTCCCTGATAATCATCCTTGTAGTCGTTTTGATTGTCATTGAGATTGTAGACCAGGGAATCGGGAAAACCGGCGGCCTGCATCCAGTAGCGCGCGCCCTCGGTATAGGCCGGGCGGCCGCTGGATGATCCGTTACGTATTATATGCCCCATGCCGCCGCCAAATTTTACCGCGTCGGCGCTTACAATGCGTCCCGGCCGGGCGCTGCGGTTTGTCAGTTCCACGCTGCCGTTTTGCGGGTTGTAACCGGCGTTAAACTTAAAGGTACCCAGGTATATCCATGTGCCGCCGCCGATCTGCTGGTTTACCAGAAAATCGCTGTGGCCCCCGGCGTGGTACACCCGGTAACGGGCGTCATCCACATGGGAGCTGTCGGCATGGTAGCTGATATAAACGGCATAATAACCGCTGTCGGGCAGGGAGGGCGTCCAGCGGATCCAGGCGCTCTTCACGCTGTCGCTCCGGGTATGGCGCCAACTGCCGAGGCGGAAGGGGTTTTGCGTGCCGCTTAAAAAGGGGGACGGGCGGCCATAACCGGGTGTGGCTCCTGTTCGCCAGCTTCCATGCCGGCCCTGGCGGTTTTCGCTATAACTGAATGGCCTGTCCTGCTCCACGGTGTCATTATCCACGATAACGCTACTGGCGTTGATATCACGCTCACGGGGTACAAAAACATTGGCGCCCGCCTTTTCCAGCATGGGGATGAGATAAGGGATGGTGAAGGCGCCGGGCATCAGGTCTTCCACCGTGCCGAACAGACGGGCCCGTTGCCACATCCAGCGGTCGCGGCCCTGATCGTAGTACCAGCCATGGCTGTGCCACAGGGCGATATTGTTGCCGTACAATCCCTTTCCCGGTCCTGTGCGCTCCACCGGGCGGACTATGGGCGCGGGACGTTTTTCCTTAACGGCCAGGCGCGCGCTGTCCGTGGGAAAGGTCTGGCGGTAATAATTGGGAACCAACTGTTCAACGGGGATGTCCATGCTGCGTATCTGCAGGCTGTATTTCTTATAAGGATCGGAGACTGTTTTGCCCAGTTCCGTGTAGAGGGCCGCCACATTGTCCTCGCGAAAGGGGCTAAAGGAAAACTCCTTGTTCAGCCAGATGGTGAGCGCCCTGTTTTTGCGGTCGACACGGATACTGTCGATGCGGGTGGCCGGGTGAAGGTTGATGGGATACTTTTCCGTGTCGATCAGGTAGAGAAAGGTTTCCACCTCACGGTGTACCCTTGCCGTTTCCTTATCCATGGTACTGTAATCATAGGAAATACCTCGGCTGCGAAACTCGGGCCGGCAGCCGTTCCAAAGAAGGGAAAGAAAAAACAGCCCGAACAAAATCGCCGGGCGCGCGCTAAGTGTGCTTTTTATCATGACCATGCTTCTCAATTAGTTCGGTATCCGAACTTATTGATTTCAGAGCCGGGAATCAACGGAATTATTTACAACCATACTCTCTTTCCGGCGGCCGCCTTTAACCTTATAGAAGATAGCGGATACTGAAAGCGATGGTTTTATTTTCAAAGGTGACCGGTATGTATTTATTAAATTTCTTAAAGTAAGGCACCTTGTTCTGTATATAGTAAGCATTGAAAATAATATTTTCCAGGGCGCTGTCCGTGCTAAAGGGAAACCAGTTAAGTTCCACCCGGATGCGGTTGCCCTCCCGCCGGTACTCATCGTTGTTGTCATCCTTAAGGAAAAAGTGCCAGTCATACTGGGCGTTCAGAATGACAAGCTGGCCGCCAAACAGTTCCTGCGCCCAACCTACATTGAGACCGTAATATAAATCCACCAGTTTGTTAAAATTGACCACTCCGGGCCCGTCATTGTTGATAAGCGAGGGTTCAGAACCCTCACGAACCTTGGCAAAATTGACGCCGAAACTGCCAATACCGCCCTGTCCGCCCAGGGTGAGGGGGAAAGACCTGAAAACTCTTCCGGAAAAAACCAGGCGTAAAAAGTCCATTTCGGCATAGCTGCCCTCCAATCCTTCACCCGGGGTTAGCGGCCACTTATCACTGGTCTGATTGCCGAATTCATCGAATACCGGTACATAACCGTCGGCCCAGGAGTCTCCGGTATAGACTTTATCCGTGGTATATTTATACTCTTTATTAGGGGAAATCAGGTTGAGCAGGCCGGTGATCAGCAAATGTCCGGCGTAAGTACTGAATTCTCCAAACCCCTGATCGCTGTAACTTGCCCAGCCAAAGGGAAAATATATAAAACTGCTTTTGTCATTATATGTTATCAGGTTACGGGGTTCGTAAGGCTGTCCCTCGTAAGAGACATAGGGGTTGATATAGTTGGTTGTCTGAAAATCGATGCCCATGACGAGGCCGTCGCGCAGATTGTCTCCGGCCATGATAAGGGACGGTAAAATTAAAACGATTGACAATAAAAATAAGCTTCTCCGCATAGGTGCTCCTCTTCCCTGGTTTTGGTTTTACATGTTATTTCAAAAGAATCATCCGCCGGTTGGCGCTTATGTTGCCCTCAACGATAAGGCGGTAAAAATAGAGGCCGCTTGAAAGATTGAATCCGTTAAACCGTATGCGGTGATTGCCCGGCGCCCGGTTTTTATAGTGATATTCCGCCACGCGCCGTCCGCTCACGTCAAAAACCCGCAGGGTAACGTCGGCGGCAGAGCCGAGCGTGTAGGGTATGGTTGTGACCGGGTTAAAGGGGTTGGGATAGTTCGCGCCCAGTTGGAATGACCGGACGGTTTGGGCCGCAGGCTTCTCCATGCCGGTCGCGGTTTTTCCGGTAAGAAAACGGTTGACGTAAAATTCCCCGCCGGCGACGATTTTGTCGTTATCCCAGGCCATGGCGGTGATGGTTTCCCCCGATCCGGCCACGCCGCCGCTGCCGCTTCCACCGGTATAGGCGTATCCGTTGTCGGCAAAAGTGCTGTCAAGCTGGCCGTCGGGCGTTAAACGCGTGATGGCAAAGTTCCACCAGCCGGTGGATTTGGCCTTGCGTCCGCCAAGATAAATAAAATCGTTATCATCGATTAATACAAAACGCGCTTCGGCTTCTTTAAAGGAAGCGTTTAGCGGCGTCTCTGTTACAGTCGCGTATCCGTTTTGCCCGAATGTCGAATCTATGCTGCCATCGGTGTTTAGCCGGGCCGCGGACATTTTGTGCAGATAAAAGCTGCCGGTTTCCCGTGATCCGGCCATGATCAGTTTGCCGTCGCTTTGCAGGGCGGCGGCGGCCTGCTCGCCATCCGTTGATGAATAGACCATATCAACCCAGGCAATGCCATTGGCGGCATATGAAGAGTCTATCACGCCGCCGGTGTTAACGCGGACGGCAAAATTGCGGTTGTCCACACGACCCGTAACAATGATTTTGCCGTCATCCTGAAGAATGATTTGTACCTCTTCTTCATCTATGCCCGCTCCTACATTGTATGAACCGCTTCCCTGTTGGGCAAAGGTTTCATCCAGGCGGCCATCGGCATTGTAAAGGCTCACAAAAATGTCGGAAAATCCGCTGACGCCCGCCGCTATGATCTTATCATCGCCGGTGATTAAGATATCATTTATGGCCGGGCTACCGGTATTCTGAAAGGCAAAGGTGCTGTCGATCGATCCGTCCGTGTTTAAACGAACCATCCGGCCATGATCATTGCTGACTCCGGCAAGAACTATTCTTTCGTCGGACTGCAGGGCGGCCGCATAGCAGCGGTCATCGTAGTTGCCTTCCTTAAAATCAATCAGGCTGACGCCATTGTCGCCGAAGGTGCTGTCGATCTGTCCGTTTGC
This sequence comes from Calditrichia bacterium, assembly GCA_026991535.1. Taxonomy (GTDB): domain Bacteria; phylum Calditrichota; class Calditrichia; order Calditrichales; family J004; genus J004. The sequence continues at coordinate 40,042 of JALXBH010000243.1, forward strand.
CCGCAGCCTGATGGCGGCAAAATCAAAATTCCAGGTTTCCGGTTCCCCGACGCCGGCCATGATGATACCACCGTCATCGGTAACAACTAAATCATAAAAGGTGTTTCGATTAGGCGACGGGATATAATACGCAGTGTTTCCGTCATTAAAAGCCGGGTCTTCCTGAGCCCAAAGAAGGGTTACCTGGGCGATCAACAAAGCGCAGCATAGCATATTCTTAAAAAAAGTGTTCAGCAAAATATTTCTCCTCAAACTTCCTGTTACGATGGATAGAACTTTTTTGTCTTTTGCGGGGACAACCCTGTCCTTTCTAAAATCGCAAAAGATATGCCATATAAAAATTTGTTGTTTTTATTGAACTTGGGGATATAACGCTATTTTTCTGTCGTCCGATTGAGACAAAAAGGGGCCGGCTTGTGTTGCTTTTACGCGACAAGCAAAAATTCCGGCCCGTGAAATGTACAGGCCGGATAGATATGGAAAGTGTTAGGGGATGGAGATAGTCATCTGTTTAACGATTTCGGCCACGGCCACGTAGTATTTATCATCGGTGGTATGCAGAGCGTGGTTATAGCGCACTACCTGCAATAGCGCCTCGCCTTTAAAACCGGAAATATCCGCTTTGTTGATTTTTACCTTACCATCATTAAAACGGATACCGCTTTTGGTAAAGGTTTTGCTGTTGTCCAGGTCAACCAGATTAACGAGTATCGAGTCGCCGCCCGTGCTGCCGCTCCAGTAAATGGCCAGCCCGTCGCTGATATCCACGGTTCCGCCGGTGGGCGAGGTGATGTTGAAAGACCGGGGGCTGGTTACGCTAAGGCTAAAGGCGGGCACCTTATCCGATCCGCCAATATCCCACTTATGTTGTGAGCCGTTAAAATAGACTCCGGACAGGTTGGAAGGGCTGGTTTGCGAGAAAGAGGTGTACCAGGTGCTTCCCGAACTGCTTTCCGCCGACAGGGGTTGTTGATTTATATAGACATCCCCGGCATTTTGGCCTTCTCCGAAAAAAGCATAACCCATGGCAAACTGAACCGCCGGGAAGTTGGGCACGGTTTGGAATTCAAAGGAGATGGTAGCCATAAGACCGCCGAATTCCTGATCGCCGCTATAATCAATGCTGGGGATGGGTTGTCCGCTTTTGTTGGTCGGGTCGTCATTGGCCGCGGAGTCGGTTGGGTTTTGACAGCCTCCCAAAAAGGCGGCCGCCAACAGAACGGTTGTTATTATCATTAAGGGTTTTCGCATAATATATTCCTCCTTAAAAGGGTTTTGAGGTTTCCATTTGCCTTCTCTAATACAAGGGGCGTGCCAACGTGTTCTTACGCCGCCGCGGGCGGAAAAATGTCGTTACCGGGTAACAAAAAGGCCTTTCCGCCTGTTGTTTAAATGCGACAGACGCGGGTGTTTTTATTGGGATGTTTTTTATAAGACTTGCAAATGGCCGGGATTTAATTATTTTATCAGCATACGGACAGGAGGCTTTAAGCATGTCACCCCGGTTAAATAAATATACGACAACCATAAAACGCACTGTTTTTCCTATAGGCGGGGGCGGCCTGTCATTCCTGTATACGGATAAGGGCTTTGAACAAAAGGTTGTTCTCTTGCATGGCATACCGGCCAGTTCCGAGCTGTGGCGCGACACGATGATAGAGATGAGCCGGGAGCCCCTGGATCTCTACGCACCGGATCTGCCCGGCTACGGCGCTACCCGCTTTCCATTGACCGATGATTTTTCCCTCAGCGGCGCGGCGGATAAGCTGGCCTGGTGGGTAGAGCACCATTTAAAGCAACCCGTTTGGCTGGTGGGGCACGACCTGGGCGGGGCGGTGGCTCAGATCATGACCGTGCGCTATCCGCAATGGGTAGAGCGGCTGACCCTGGTGAACAGTCCCTTTGACCGCAGCTGGCCGGTCTGGCCCGTGCGGGTTTTTCGCCTAGTGGCCCGGTTGGGCCTGTTTAGCTGGGTGGCGCGGCATAATCTGGTTGTCAATCCTTATACCCGGCGTAAGCTGCGACAGGGTTTTTACCGGTCGAACTCCTTCTCGGCGGAGAAGATTCACCATGTCTTCTGGCGCCATAAACTGGATATAAATGGAGGCGCGGAGCAGTTTGCGCGCCATTTACTGGCCCTGGATAACCGGCAAACCGCGGCCCTGCTTCCGGCATTGAAAAAACTGGCCATGCCCGTGCAGCTTGTTTGGGGTATGCGTGATCATTACCAGCCCTGGCCGCGCGTGGGGGCAAAACTGGCCCGGGCCCTGCCGTCGCCCAAAATTCATTTTCTGGAAGATTGCGGCCATTACCTGCCTTTGGAAGCTCCTGGTGAAGTGGCCGCGTTGTTGACGGAATGGAACCTGGCCCTAAAGGTTTAGCCTATGCTGTTTTTTCCCTGGGTTCGGGCAGGCGCAGGGCCAAAAACAGTCCGGCCGCGGAAAGCAGAGCGACTGCGCCAAAGACCGTATAATAACCCAGATAGCCCGTCAGCAATCCTCCCAAAAGCGGATAAAACAGTGTGGGCGCGGAGATGGTATTCTTCAGCGCGATAAAGGTGGGCACTTTTTGCGGCGTGGTCATCTCCAGCAAATAATTACGCACGGCATTTTCGGAGCTTTTTAACACCGCACCCATCAGGAAAAAAGTTATCAGATAGAGCGCGGGCATGTAATGGGCGGCCCAGGTGGCATAGAGGGGCAGTCCGCTATAAACCGTGGCTACGCCGATCAGAACCCGGCGATAACCGTAGCGGTCGGCAACCGCGCCCCATAGCATCCCGCCCGCCATTTCACCCGCCACCTGCATCATCACAAAAAAACCGATCTCCGCGTCGCTGGCCTGTAACTGCTGCCGGGCCAGCACCACAAAAAAGGGCAGGATGATAAACACGGAGGCGTTAAAAACGGAAACCAGCAACACCCGGCGGAACAGACTGTTTTCGCGCACGATGCCCAGGGATTGTCTAAGATAGGCGCTCAGGGCCGGAGCCGGCTTAAAATCACTGAG
>JALXBH010000244.1 GCA_026991535.1 Calditrichia bacterium
AGGGGTTATAATCCTTGCCGGCGCGTTTAAATTCTTCGCTTTTGGCAATGGCTTTGTTGTACTCAACCTTGGCCGCTTCTTTTTGCCCGTTTTCAAGAAAATAATTACCGCGCTCATAAAAGGCCGTAATTACCCTGCTGTCTCCGGGATATTTTTTAGCAAACTCATTATATATACGGTTGGCTTCGGCCAGATTGTCCAGTTTAAGGTAGAGATCGGCATTCTTAAAGAAAAGATCCTTGGCATATTCCAGTGACGGATAAGTGGCAATATATAAATTGTTTATGCGGATCGCTTCCTGCCACTCACCGGCTTTTTCATAAAAGTAACTGGCGTTAAACAGTTTGGACTCGGCATCCTCCCTTTTGGGGTATGTAGCAAAGATACGTTCGGATATCCTGGCAGCCTCGCTGTATTGTTCCAGTTCCTTATAGTTATCAACCATATTGTTCAAAGCATCATAGGCAAATTTGGAATCCGGAAATTCAGTGGCAATTATATTGAATACCTCGTTGGAACGTATCCAATCCCGGGCCTTTTGATAGTTAAGGCCCGCATTCCACAAGGCCGGCTCAACATACCGTTTATCTTCCGGGACTTCTTTATATAAACGCAGATATTCGTTGGCCGCCGCAAAAAAGTCACCCTGCTCAGCCAGGAATTCGGCATTTTTAAAAATGGCCTCGGCCAGACGCTGGCTGGCGAATTTACGTTGATCTTCCGGCAGGTTCGGGTCGCTCATTATCTTTTTAGCGATAACCTCGGAATCCTTAAACTTACCCAGGGCAAAGTACGAATCCATTATAGAGCGCATAGCCAGACTTTTTTCCTTTGCGCCGGGGAAACGGCGTACCAGGGTTTGAAAATAGATTTTTGCCTCGGCAAATTTTTTATGATTGTAATAAATACCACCGGCGGCCGCCAGAAAATTAGGCGTATATTCGCCATTGGGAAACAGGCGGATATAATTATCATAGGCCTGTATCAAATTGGTCTCTTCCGGGGAAAGGGTTTCCGGGTTAAGCTGGGCAATATCCGCCAGATTGAATTTAGTAGAGTCGCCTTTTGTACCGCCATATTTGATTTTTACTATGGTGTCGGCCACGCCAACGGCATACAGAGCCGCATCATGCTGATGTTCCTCTTCCAGATAGTCGTTACTTACCGAAAGATATTGTTCGAAGGCTTCTTCAAAATCACCAAGCTTTTGATCCAGTGCCTTGGCATAGGACCAATGAATTTCATAGGCGTTGGAGTCACTGGGGAACACATCCAGATAGGTTTTACATTCATCGGCAAATTTTTGCCATAACGGACGGCTCGGCTTGCCTTCTTCTTCGGTGGACTGCGCCTTTTCCAGGTCTACAATTAAATTGGCCCGGTAGGCTTCTTCACTTTTTCTATAAGCCTTTTTTAAATATTTGGATTTCTCGTCCTTATCGGAATTCTCCAGGCGGGTATACCATTCGCTTTGGGGACCATAAGTTTCATAAAGGGTCATGCGGGCTTCGTAGGCTTCCTGATCCCGCCCCTTGGCATAGAGGGCCGTGGAGATATTTTCCTGAATTTGAGGCGCGTCTTCATAATCGGGGTACATTTCCAAAAGATTTTGAAAAGCGTAAATCGCCTTTTCCTGCTCATCAATTTTTTGGTAGGTATTGCCAATGGCCCGCATTATTTCAACGCCGTATTTCTTGTCACCCAAACGCTCAATCATTCTGCGCGCCTTGTCCACGCCGTTCTTGGTGTAGCTTTCGTCGGTAAAGCTGATACCGATATATGTGATAGCTTCTTCGCGCACGTTGGGTGTGCTGATTTTATTTTCGGGATCGAGTTTACGCGCCCGGTCGATATCATCCGCCACCGCCACAAAGTAGGTAATGGCGTCGCTATAATAGGAAGGATTGCGCGAGGCCAGTTTATAGTAACTCCAACCCAACTTATACAACGCTTCGTCGTAACGGCGGGAATCCCTGTAACCCAGCACTTTTTTATAAAGCTGTATGGCCTTCCGCAATTCCAGCACGATCTGTTCTTCATCCGTTTTATCCGCGCGTGGCCGGAAGTAGTATTCAGCCAATTGTATATAGGACTCCGGGGCATAGCGGGAATCGGGATATTTGTCTATCACTTCCTGGAACAGGCGGCGACTCAGGGCGCCGTCTCCCATTTGGGCAACAAGCCAGGCCTTGCTGTATAGGGCGTCATCGGCAAAATCACTTGCCGGATATTCATTCAAAAGGCGGTCATAAATTTTTATGGCACGGCTGTAATCGATATGAGGTTCCTGCGGCGGTTCAGGCTCGCTATCCAACAGGCCTTTTTCAAACTTGTCCAGATTGGCAATATATTCATCTTCTTTTTTGGAAAATTCCTCATAGGCGCGGTTCAGTTCCTGTTCGGCTTCCTCTATGTAGTACTCGGCAATACGAATATAAATCTTATCCCTGTCCTTGATCTTAACGCCATCATCGGACAAAAAACTCTCGCCAAGCTTTTTACCTTCGGTAAGCGAGCTCGCTTCCTCGGAGCGTAAACGGTTTACCTTGCGGTCGTAATAGTTTTTGATCTTGATAAGCTCATCTATGCTTACCTTGTCAAAAAGTGAATCGACCTTTGCGTTTTGCGCTTGTATTAAACCAAAAGCAAAAAACAGACTTAAAAGAATATTTCTAATTTTCATATGCTTGTGCCCAAACAATCCTACTGATTATTGTCTTGATCGTTTTCATCGTCAAAACTAGGTGGTAACGTATTTTGGTTATTGGGATTTTCTGATTCCGATTCATGTGTATCGAAGTAACTTTCTTCAAACTGACGGTATAATTCCTCGCGCTTACGAATACGTTCCTGACGTCTTACCCGACGGGTCATAAGCGTGATTTCATCTTTTATCCGGCGCATTTTATGTTCAATGTTTTCCTTGCGACGCTCAAGCAGATCATTAATCTTCTGAATCTGATCCTGCAATTCGCCAATTTGCTGTTTTTGGATGTTACGCACGGCAAAATTTACGTTGGCCAGACCAAAGGCGCCGTAATCGCTCCAACGTTCCAGGTTGATATCTGTTTTTCTCTTTTTCAGCGAATAGGTCCAGGTTTCGATATAATCCATCTTCTTTAGAATATCCTGAAATCGTTCCTTACTGATAGAGAGGTTGGCCACCTTTTTATAATCGCGACGGGCCCTGGCGTTGCTGATTTCCACATCAATACGGGTTAATTGTTGCAGTACCTTTTCACGTTCCCGGCGGGCCTCGGCGCGCATTTTTTCCACCTTGGCGTTTTCATTTTCGATGACGCTTTCCTTACGGGCCAGGGGATGCTCGTCGAAGTAGTTAAAGCCCAAAGGCGATTCTTCAAAAACGGGTACTTCATTAATGGCCCGGTATATCTTCAACTGTAAATCATCAATCTTATCCAGGGCATATTGATCCTGCTTTTTCTCGGCGATTTTCTTCAGACGATCCAGTTCAGCAAGCTGCTTTTTAAGGCGGGCTATTTCATTGTTGGCGGCCACACCCACGGGGCTCAGATCCTGATATTTCAACTTATTCAGAGGACCCTGAACTTTTAAACGCATCTGCTCCGCCCTGTAAAAAGCGGCGGGGTTATCCTTAAGGAGGGCCCTGCGTTCCAGATGTTTTGCTGTTTTTAATATCTCCTCCAACTCATCCTGTTCAACATTTAACTCATCGGAAAGGTTTTTTACATTTTTCGCGTTATAGGCATAACGGTAATTTTCCAAAGCTTCGTTGGAGTTCAGTTCCAATTGATTGATATAACCCAACAAGGTTTTTGCTTCCAGAAGATATTCGCTGTTGGGCATATCATCTATCAGGACTTCCAGATATTTTTTGGCGTTTGTAAAATTTCTGTTTTGCACCAGGGATTTACCCAGCTCTATTTTATAATAGGACCAGGCCATCCCCATTAAAACACGATCATAACGAGAATAGGTACCGGCGATTTCATTAAAACGGGCTATGGCCTGTTCGGGTTGTCCCATTTCATACAAAATAAAACCTATCTTGGAGAGAATATCAAAACGGAATTCCGGAGAAAGGGACTTGTCATTCAAAATAGCGGAAAACGTGGAGATGGCGTCCTCGTAATTACGCGCACCAGCCTGGGCCTGGGCCTGAATATAACGGGCATGGTTATAAACCGGTGAATTGGGATCAACATCATAAGCCATGGTAACTGCTTCTTCATACAGGGAGCCGTTCAGGGCGGCATTGATGGCTTTTAACAAGGCCTCCTGGAAGTGGCTGTCATTCTGGGACACCACATTTTGCATCTGCCGGAAATAGTTAACGGCATCTATATAGTTTTCATAATGCGAAGCAAGGGTAATAAGATAGGTATAGGCGGCGCCGGCATAGGCTGACGACGGATAGTCCTGAATAAGTTGATCAAATCCTTCCTTTGCGGCATTATAACGCCCAAGGAAATAGTCGCTTTCGCTACGAAAAAACAGAACATCATCCAACATGCCTATCTGTGCATATCTTTTTAAAATTTCATCAAAGGAAAGGCGGGCCAGCTCATAATAGCCGTAGTTATAGGCCTCAACAGCCGCTGCCAGTTCGCGTTTAAACATTCTTTGCAAGGCACTGATATTTGATTTTTTGATCAGCTTTTTCTTCAGCACCTCAACATCGGTAATGCGAACAAGATACTTAATGCGCTGAGTTTTTTGCCATTCCTTATAAATATCAAACACCGAGGGGTTTGCTATCCTGCGTTTTTTTGGGGCGGTGGCCGGCTTCACACCAAAGGCGCCGGTCGACTTTTTATTGATTTTGGATAAACCTTCACTGATCTGCGGATTGGCATAAAGATTTATGTTGGGGTCCATTTTAATCAGTTCTTCCGCCAAATACAAAAGCTGGGTAGCGTCGTCAAAAACCTTTTGACGCTTATAATCGACAATACCCGCGTCAATGGTAGACTGAATTCTGTTGGCAAGATCATCGATAAAGTTAAAAATTTGTGCTCCGGCGGAGGCAGGAAGACGGTTTTTAAGCGCCTTGATTTCATTCAACCGTACCTGTAGCTTTTCGAAATAGCCGTCACGTTTTTTACGCACATCGCCCACACGGATTTTCATCTCCTCGTTAAGCATGCGCAGTTGTTGCACCAAATAGCGCTCTTTCTCAAGGTTGTTTTCTCCATAACGCACCATGAGCTTATCTACATAGGATTTCAAGCTTTGGCTAAATTGTTCGTCCGTGACTTGGAAGGCTTGAAGAGGCGTGATTAATGTACTTATGGTCAGGATTACTGATAACCAAACCAAAAGGGCTTTTATTTTCATACCGGCACCTTTTTTTACCCTTTATTTACAACATAAGATTTAACTGATTTTGGCTATCAACGGGGGAATCGGGAGAAATGCTTAGTGAATGCTCTTTAGAACTTCCACCGCTTTAAGCCGGTTCACAGCGCGTTTCAATGCGAGCTCCGCTCTGTGAATGTCAATCTGGCTTTTTTTCTCCGCCAATCTTTGTTCGGCCCGTTCTTTAGCCTGCTGAGCGCGATAAGCATCTATACTTTCCGCCTGTTCTGCGGATTCGACAATAATACGAATCACATTATCTTTTACTTCACAAAATCCACCGCTGGTGGCAAAAAGTGTGTTACTTGAGCCGCGTTCAACCTTAATTAAACCAATATCAACATTTGAAACAAGAGATGCATGATTTTTTAAAACCTGAAATGCTCCCTGTTCTCCGGGCAGCATACAGCTTTGGACAGGTTCATCCAGAACCGTGCCAAAGGGCGTAACTATTTCAAGATGCAATGTTTCATTCATGATATGCTCCAAATGGCTTTCGACAAGTTGATGTGAAACTTAAATAAAAAGATGATGCAAAGCATCATCTTTTTACTATACTAATAGACTATTTAAAGGCAAGAAATACAAAGACTTACAAACTTTTAGCCTTTTCGAGTACTTCTTCTATGCCGCCAACCATATAAAAGGCCTGTTCCGGGATATCATCATATTCGCCTTCAACAATACCCTTAAATCCTTTTACGGTATCCTCGAGTTTTACATATTTTCCGGGCGTACCGGTAAATTGCTCCGCCACAAAGAAAGGTTGCGAGAGGAACTTTTGTATTTTACGGGCGCGGGCCACAACAAGCTTATCCTCATCGCTCAGTTCATCCATACCCAGGATGGCTATAATATCCTGCAGGTCTTTATATTTCTGCAGTGTCTCCTGTACCTGTTTGGCAACGCTGTAATGTTCTTCACCCACAACATGCGGATCGAGAATACGCGAGGTAGAATCCAGAGGATCAACGGCGGGATAAATTCCCAACTCAGAAATCTGACGGGAAAGTACCGTCGTGGCGTCCAGGTGCGAGAAGGTCGTTGCCGGCGCGGGGTCCGTTAAGTCATCCGCGGGAACGTAAACAGCCTGTACGGATGTTACCGATCCTTTTTTGGTGGATGTGATGCGTTCCTGCAGGGCACCCATTTCCGTGGCCAGGTTAGGTTGATACCCCACGGCGGACGGCATGCGGCCCAGCAAGGCGGATACTTCGGAACCGGCCTGCGTAAAACGGAAGATATTGTCGATAAACAACAGAACGTCCTTACCCTCTTCATCGCGGAAATATTCGGCCTGGGTCAGTCCGGTTAAACCGATACGCTGACGGGCGCCCGGCGGTTCATTCATCTGACCAAACACCAGCGCTGTTTTATCCAACACGCCGGATTCCTTCATTTCCAGCCAAAGGTCGTTACCTTCGCGGGTACGTTCCCCCACGCCGGAGAATACGGAATAACCACCGTGTTCCGTGGCTATATTACGGATCAATTCCATAATCAAAACCGTTTTCCCTACGCCGGCGCCGCCAAACAGTCCTGTTTTTCCACCCTTGGAGTAAGGTTCCAGCAGATCGATTACCTTAATGCCGGTTTCCAGTACTTCATCGGCCGTGGTTAAGTTTTCCATTTTAGGCGCGGGACGGTGTATGGGATAGGTTTTCTTGGCTTTTATCGGCTCCAGTCCGTCTATCTCCTTACCCGTAACGTTCATTAAACGACCGAGCACTTCCGGACCTACGGGAACGGATATAGGAGCACCGGTATCCTCGGCATCCATACCGCGAACCAGTCCGTCGGTGGAATCCATGGCCACGGTACGCACCATGTTTTCGCCAAGATGTTGCTGGGTTTCGGCGATCAACTCCTGGCCGTCCCGCGTGATGATCCTGATGGCATTATAGATTGCCGGAAGTTTACCTTCTTCAAACTCAACGTCGATGACAGGACCGATGATCTGCCTGATTTTTCCTTTATTCATAGAAGTGTTACCCTCTTTTATGATTCTTTCAGTGCTTCCGCCCCGCCGACAATCTCCGATATCTCCGTGGTGATTGCCGCCTGACGTGCACGATTATAATACAATGTTAATTTCGACTTTATTTCTTCGGCATTTTCAGTAGCATTATCCATGGCTGTCATCCGGGCCCCCTGCTCGGCGGCGTTGGATTCCAGCAGTATGCGCCATACCTGCACGTTGAGGTGCTTTGGGATCAGGGCATCGAGGATGCTTTGTTTATCGGGCTCGTAGATATATTCATTATAGTCCTGAATCGTTGTCTCTTCCGGCTGTTCGGCAACAAAGGGCAGAAACACCTCTTCCCTCAGGTTTTGCTGAATGGCGGATTTAAATTCATTATAGACGAATATAACCCGGTCAAACAATTCCGCTTCATAAGCGCTTACCACATCCCGTGAGATTTCCAGGGCCTGTTCAAAGTTCAATCCGTGAAAGATACCCGTTTTTTGCTTAAACAGGGGATACTCTCGTTTTGAAAAATACTCGCTGGCCTTTCGACCAATGGTATACAGTTCCACGGCGGAGCTGCTTTTGTATTTTTCAAACAGATTTTCCGTGGCACGGATGATATTACTGTTGAAAGCGCCGCATAAGCCGCGATCGGCGGCAACAACCACAATCAACACCTTCTCAACCGGCCGGCTTTGCATCAGGGCGCTGTCCATCTTATCATCGCCCGATTCGGCGATATGGTGGATCAGCCCGTTTATCTCATTGGCATAGGGGCGAATAGCCAGAATATTTTCCTGAGCCCGACGCATTTTTGCCGCGGCTACCATTTTCATAGCCTTGGTGATTTGCTGCGTCGTCTTTACACTGGAAATGCGCTGACGGATTTCACGCAATGTGGCCATTATTCACCCTCGTAACGAAATACTTCTACAAATTTCTGAAGAATGTTTTTCATTTTTTCTTTCAGTTCATCTTCTAATTTACCCTTTTCAACGATTTCGCTGAGCACCTCGGGATGTTTTACCTCCAGATGCTTCAGGTACTCTTCCTCGAAACGCTTCACGGCCGAAACCGGTATATTGTCCAGAAAGCCGTTGGTGGCGGCAAATATGATGACAATCTGACTTTTAAATTCCATCGGGCTGTACTGCCCCTGTTTCAGTATTTCCACCAAACGCTCGCCGCGGCGCAATTGCTGCTGTGTGGCCGGATCCAAATCGGAACCGAACTTGGCAAACGCTTCCAGTTCGCGGTACTGAGCCAAATCGAGACGCAAAGTACCCGCTACCTGTTTCATGGCTTTTATCTGAGCACTTCCGCCCACGCGGGATACGGAGATACCCACGTTAATGGCCGGCCGCACACCGCTGTAAAACAGGTTCGACTCTAAAAATATCTGTCCATCGGTAATGGAAATTACATTTGTAGGAATATAGGCGGAAACATCACCGGCCTGCGTTTCGATGATCGGCAGGGCCGTAAGCGAACCGCCGCCCAGATCATCGTTCAGCTTGGCCGCGCGTTCCAGCAGGCGGGAGTGTACATAAAACACATCGCCGGGATAGGCTTCGCGGCCCGGAGGACGACGCAGAAGCAGGGAAACTTCCCGGTAGGCCCAGGCATGTTTGGAAAGGTCATCGTAAACCACCAGGGCATGCTTGCCGTTGTCACGGAAATATTCGCCCATGGCCGCGCCGGAATAAGGCGCGATATACTGCAGGGGCGCGGGATCACTGGCGTTGGCCGCCACAACAATCGTGTATTCCATGGCGCCGTGCTCTTCCAGGGTTTTAACTACCTTGGCCACGGTAGAGGCCTTTTGACCGATAGCCACATAAATACAATACACATCCTTGCCTTTTTGGTTGATGATGGTATCTATGGCCACGGCGGTTTTACCCGTTTGGCGGTCGCCGATAATCAGTTCTCGCTGTCCGCGACCAATGGGAATCATGGCGTCGATGGCTTTGATACCCGTTGCCAACGGCTCCTTTACCGGCTGACGCTGTATAACGCCCTCGGCCTTGCGTTCAACCAGGTTAAAATGCGTGGCTTTTATCTCGCCCTTGCCATCCACGGGAATACCAAGCGGATTTACTACGCGTCCCAACAGTTCTTCACCCACCGGCACCTGAACCACCTTATTGGTACGCTTTACGGTATCTCCCTCCTTGATAAGCGTGTCTTCGCCAAAAAGGATAACACCCACGTTATCTTCTTCCAGGTTAAAAACCATGCCCATCACATCATGCGGAAAAGAGACCAATTCTCCGGCCATGGCCTTTTCCAGACCATAAACACGGGCAATACCGTCTCCCACCTGCAGTACAGTACCTACTTCATAGATATCCGACTCTGTTTGAAAATCCTTCAACTGTTTTTTCAAAATCGCAGAGACTTCATCCGGTCTAACTGCTGTACTCATTATATAAAACCTCTCAGTTGTTATTAAGCAACTAACTGCTCTTTAAGCTTTGTTAATTGATATCGAATGCTGTTATCGATAATTTGTCCGTTAATGCGCACCAAAAAGCCACCAATCAAGGCGGAATCTTCTTTTAAACGCACTAATATTTCCTTGCCAAACAGCTCCTTCAGTCGCTGTTTAATCGCCGACACCTGTTCTCCGTCCAATGGTTGCGCGCTGACGATCTCCGCTTCCAGCTGATTGCGGTGCAGCAACATTAATGCTTCAAAGTCCGTCACCACGTCATCCAGAATGTCAAGCCTTTTTTTGCGGCTGAGCAGCTTGACAAAGTCCAGGGTAAGGGGTTGAAAAGAAGCCTTAAAGAGCTCTTCCAGTACCTTTTCCTTATGCGCACCGGATACCAATGGATTTTTGGTAAAGGCCAAAAAAGAGCTTTCCGCCGACAGAAGCTCCCGTAAGGAAGCCATATCCACGGAAACTTTCTCTAACACATTCTCTTCCATGGCCAGGGAGAACAGAGCCTTGGAATAACGTTTTGATACTCTACTCAAATCAACCTCTTAATTTTTAATTGATTTGGGCATGGATGTCAGATAATCATCAACAACCTTCTTGTTTGTCTCTTTATCGACCACCTGCAGCAAAACTTTTTCCGCCGCGCCCAGAGCCAGATCAACAACTTCGGCCCTTAAGGATTTAAGAGCGTCATCCTTCTGTTTCTCTATTTCCATTTTAGCCTTTTCAACCAAAACGGTAGCCTCCTCGCGTGCCTTGTCCACAATCTCGGCCCGGGATTTTTCCGCCAGGCTTTGAGCTTCGCGAATCATCTTCTGGGCTTCCATATCGGCCTCGGCCACCATTTTGCGATGTTTTTCCAACAGGGCTTCGGCCTCCTCGCGCTGACGGCGGGCATCTTCAATATCCGTACGGATGGAATCTTCCCGCTCGCTAATCGCCGACAATATAGGCTTTAGGGCCACCTTGTACAGAAGAATCAGGACAACAAAAAAAGTAATCCATGTCCAGATCATCATTCCGGGATCTAGCTGTAACATTATAAATAGTCCTTACTGTTTTATTTAATAACAAGAAGGAATGTTACCACGATACCGAAAAGTGCGATACCTTCCAACATAGCCGCGGCAATAATCATCGTCGTACGAATATCATTACCGGCTTCCGGCTGACGCGCGGTGCCTTCCACGGCGGATGCCGCCATTTTACCAATACCGATCCCGGCGCCAATCGTTACCAAACCCGCGCCAATTCCAGCTGCCAGATATGCGATAGCTAATGCCCATTCCATATTATTTATCCTCCTAAAGATTAGATATTTAGTTAATTTTTAATGTTCGGGATTTAAACTCATTCCAATAAACAAAGATGACAAGACCGTAAAAATATAAGCCTGAATGGTCGCCACAAGTATTTCCAGCATATAGCTAAATACGGCAAACCCCACGGAAACCGGCGCCACCAGCAAGGACTTAAAAATTATGATCAGACCCAAAAGGGCAAAAAGAACGATATGACCCGCCGTCATATTAGCAAAAAGACGTACCGTCAGGGCCACATGCTTGGCAATCAGCCCCATCAACTCGATTAAAAACATCAGCGGCCACAGAAATATGGGCACGCCATGCGGCACCAGGTTTTTATAATACCCGATCGGTCCACTGGTTTTGATACCATAAATTTGTGTGGCAAAAAAAGTTATAATAGCCAAACCGGCGGTAACATTTATATTTGAGGTTGATGTGGTAAACAAAGGCACCAGGCCCATCAGGTTGGCGATCCAGATAAAAATAAAAAAAGTGACCAGCAACGGCGTAAACCGGCGTCCATCCTTTTCACCCATATTTTTTATGGCAATTTCATCGCGAATAAAAAGAACCAGCATCTCTATAAAGATACCCCACCCTTTTTGTACACGGCGATTCTTTTTGTACCCCAGGGTAAAAAGCAACACCGTAAACAAACCGGCGATCCATAGCATAACCACGTGGTTGGTTATGGAAAGGTTTATGGTGATACCAAATAGATTGAAGGGCTCTATATGGGGCAGATGCACATGTAAACCCGGTAAATGCCAGGAATCGCTGTTGGAAATGTGCTCCTGGATAAACGTACCTATATTTTCACTCTGCGCAGCAGCCGTATCGGCAACGGCTTCGTGCTGTTCAAAAATCATAAAACTCAGAACCTTTTAGAATTATGTTTATGTAAGATGTATATTTCCATAATTTGAAATAGAAAATATAATATAAAGAATGTAACGACAAAAATAAAGCGGTTTAACGCTGCAAATACCCATATTGTGAAAAATATCATTAATACTATGACTACGCGCACAAGCTTGCCGCTAAAAAATTGCCGTACAAAGCTATCGGCATCCTTTTTCATAGATTTAATTAAAAAGAGTGTATCTAAAACCATATTCAGGGTAAACAAGCCGCCGCCCCAGGCCACCGCCCATATCGTTTCCCTATCGGCGGAGAGCAGCAACAGCAAAACCACCAGCAACAGCGCCAGGGCCGCCAACACCATACCGCTGATCCACAGCAATCGTGTCATTTTTTAGTATCCGTATTTTTCAAAACAAGTATCATGCGGTAGAAAGAGAGCCCCAGAGCCAACAACAACGCCGGAATAAGAATCAGACCGCCGGTTTGAAAATAGCCGTCAAGCAGATAGCCGCCCCAGGCGAAAAAAGCGATGCTTCCTAAAAAAACATAGCCGATACTTAAATAAGGACCGGCTTTTCTGAAAGAATAGGCATGTCCGGAAACTCCGGTACGGGAAGATTTATTTTTTTGCGGCATCGTCTGCGGAAACCGGAGCGGTTAACGGCTTTTTGGCGCCCATGGCCGAGGTGCCGTCAAAAACTGCCCCCTCGTCGATAATCAGCTTTTTAGCCTGTAACTCGCCGATAAGACTGCTTTTATTTTCAAGCACCAGCTTTTCCATCACCAGCACGCTGCCCTGCACCTGACCGCCAATAATGGCGTTTTGCGCCTGGATATCACCTTCGACCTTACCCGACTCGCCAATGGTCACCGTGTTTTTGCTATGCAGCGTACCCTTTATGCTGCCGTCGATACGTATGGAACTGCTTGTGGTCACATTACCTTCTATATGGGTACCCTTACCGATAAAATTAAGCTCCGTGCTTTGATTGGAGGAATTATTTTTTAACGCCATTCCCAACATCCTTTCATTGTTTGATTTTAGACGGCATGCCCACATACGGCATGGGGTCTACCGGTCTTTTCTCTTTCCATATTTCAAAATGCAGGTGCGGACCGCTGCTCACCTGCCCGGTACCGCCCAGCAGGGCAATAACCTG
>JALXBH010000245.1 GCA_026991535.1 Calditrichia bacterium
GTGGCGGACGGCATACACCTGTACAGCCATCTGGACCTCTATTTGCGGGAGCATCCCCATGCCAGCCGTGAAGAGGCGGTTAAGGATATGTTGCACGGCATGTGGAAACCGGTGGTCATGACCTCGGTTACCACGGCCGTTGGCTTTATCTCCCTGCTGACCTCCGAGGTGTACCCGATCAAGTATTTCGGTCTTTTCACCGCCTTCGGTGTAATGGTGGCCATGCTGTTTTCCCTTGTGTTGATTCCCGCGGGTGTATTGCTGATGGGACTGCCCGGACGCAAAAAGACAAAGGAACACAAAGAAAATCCGAATGAAGGGCATATTGCCTTTAAGTTTGCCGAAATGCTGGTGGCCCATAAGTCGGTTACCATTATTAGCGTGGCCATCATCTCCGCCATCTCCATCTTTGGCATCACCAAGGTATGGATCAACTCCAGCTTTCTGGAAAAATTTGAAAAAGACAGCGACATCGTTCAGACGGACGCTTTTATTAACCAGCACTTCGGCGGCACCAGCACCCTGAATGTGATACTACAGGGCGACAGGGAAAACATCTTTAAGCAGCCGCACGTGCTGGAACTGATCGACGAGATGCAAAACGATGCCGAAAAACTGCCGCTGGTGGGTAACAGCTTTTCCCTGGCAGACTATCTGAAGCGCATGAACAAGGTGATGCATGCCGACAGCGCCAAATACGACGCCATTCCCCAATCCTCTGATCTGGTGGCCCAGTATCTGTTATTGTATGAGATGTCCGGCGATCCGGAAAATCTTTGGAAGGTTGTGGATTACAAATACAACAAGGCCAATGTGACCCTGCAGCTCAAAAGCGATAACTCCAAGGCTATTAACGAAGCCATCGCCGTGATTGAAAAATACAAAGAGCCCCTGGCCAAAGAACATGTACAAATCCGCTATGCCGGATCGGGCTACAAAGGGCTGGTCTTTACCGACCTGATTCTGGAAGGACAGATCAAGAGCCTGTTGATGTCCCTGGTGATCATCATCGTTTTACTGGCCCTTATGTTCAGGAACTTCACCATCGGTCTGATCGGCTCGGTGCCAATCATCATCACCGCCCTGATCAGTTTTGGCATCATGGGGCTGATGAATATACCGCTGAGCACCACCACGGCTCTGGTTTCCAGTATCGCTATCGGTATCGGTATCGACTACGCCGTGCACTTTATTGAGCGTTATAAGATTTACGCACTGAAAACCCGGGATAAAACGAAAACCATCCAGGAAACCATGCTGCACTCCGGCCGGGCGATTATCTTTAACGCCTTCGTGGTTATCATGGGCTTTCTGGTTCTTCTCTTTTCGGTTTTCCCTCCCAACCGCTCATTGGGCGCTCTGGTATCATTGAATATGTTTACCAGCTTTCTGGGAACGGTAACCATCATGTTTATCATTCTCTACTCCAGTAACATATATTTCAAAGATAAAAAGTAGAAGGTGATCATGAGAAGATTCATTTTAAAAATGGTTCCCCTGCTGCTGATAGGCGGTCTGGCCAAACAAACCTTCTCCCACACGGGCAATACGTCCGGGCAGACTTCCCTGCCCGGCGTAAGCCTGAGCGGAAAAGACGGCGGCCTGCATAACGGTAAACCCTGGAACAGTAACGTTTTAAGGGATAAGGCCAACCTGTTATTCTATATCGATCCCGATAAGCAGAAACAGGTTAAGCCCCTGTTGGACCGGCTGGACTCATTAAATTTTTCCACGGAAAAACTGGGCAGCACCTTTATTCTGAACACCTCCGCCACCATCATCCCGGACTTTATCCTGCGGCACAAAGTGGCGGAACGCGCGCGCGCGGACAAGACGGTGCGTTATGTACTTGATCTGAACCGTGTTCTGGTTGAGAAGTGGCAGCTGAAGGATGACGATATAAACATATTGTTATTTGATGCCGGGGGAAACCTTTTGTTTAAACACTCCGGGGATATTTCTCCGGATTTGATCCAAGGCTTAATCGAAAAAATCAAAACATCCATTAACACAGGAGATGTACAATGAGAACCAAACACTTTTTTTTAACGCTGGCCATGTTTTTAACAGCCACTCCCTTTATGGCCGTTTCCCAGTCCACGCTAACCGGATTGGAGATCGTCCAAAAAGCCTATGACCGCCCGGAAGGGAAAGACATGCAATCCGAACTGACCATGACCCTGATCAACTCCCGGGGTGAAAAGCGGGTACGTGAGATCAAACAGTTCCGCAAGGATTATAAAACCGTGGAAAAGAAGATCATGTTCTTTATGGCGCCCGCCGACGTGCGCAACACCTCTTTTATGAACTGGAGCTACACTAAAAAGGGCAAGGATGACGACCAGTGGATATATCTGCCGGCCCTGAAAAAAACCAAGCGTATCTCCAGCGACAGCAAGTCGGACTATTTTATGGGCTCCGATTTCACCTATGACGATCTTGGCGACCGTCATCCCGAAGATGATACCCATAAACTTCTTCGCCAGGAGAAATTGAACGGTGAGGATTGCTATGTGGTGGAAAGCGTGCCCAGGGATGAGGAATACATGTACTCCAAAACCGTAAGCTGGATTGTTAAGGATAAATGGCTGGTCATCAAAAAAGATTTTTATGATGAAGACGGGGAATTTTTCAAAACGCTGACAGCCAAAAAATTCGACAATATCAACGGATACTGGATTATCACCGAATCTGAAATGCATAACATGGATAAAAACCATACCACCAATATGAAACTGAAAAACATCATCATCGATGGTGGTATCGCGGACAATAAGTTCACCGAACGCATGATGAAAAGAGGTTTACGATGAAAAAGAAATATTTTAACGGAAGCGCCGCCACCCGGCGCTTCCTGAATGCAGTCTTAGCCGTGTTGCTGCTTGGCGGCCTTAGTCTTCAGGCCCAATCGGTTACCTTTAACGGTTATGCCCGCAGCTACCTGGGTGTACTCACCGGCGGCAACAACGACTATTCCATTCAGCAAAACACGCTTAACCTGAATATTGAACAAAGCCGGGGCATGGTGGCCTTTAAAGCCAACCCCTTTATCTACTACTACGATGACAACAATCTGGAACTGGGACTGCGCGAGGTCTACATGGATATCTTTTTTGATGCCGTGGATGTGCGTATCGGTAAACAACAGATCATCTGGGGTAAGGCCGATGGCGTTTTCATCACCGACATCGTTTCTCCCAAGGATTTGTATGAATTCCTTTTACCCGAGTTTGATGAAATACGCACCGGCGTTACGGCTGTAAAACTGGATTATTACAGCGGTGACAATACCTTTGAGCTGGTTTGGCTGCCAACGTTTACGCCGACCATCCTTCCCGACGCCCAATCCATTTGGTTTCCGGCGTTAAACTTTCCCGTTCAGCCGGTTTTTGACAATTCCCAACGGGAAGTCAAAGGCTCGCTGGAAAACAGCGAGGTCTTCGCCAAATATTCGGCCCTGACCTCCCTGGTGGATTTTGAGGTGATGGCCGGTTATGCCTGGGATGACGATCCGACCATGCATGTCAGCAAAACCATTGATCCGGTCACTAAACAGATCACATCGCTGACGGTCACCCCCAAACATCACCGCCTGTCGATCATGGGCGGCAGCTTCAGCACCACCCTCGGCGGAGTGGTTGTCCGCGGCGAAGGGGCCTTTTATCAGGGAAAATACTTTAACACCGCGGACCCCGCGGCGTCCGATGCCGTGGTAAAAAAAGATTACGCCCACTATCTCATCGGTTTGGATTACTCCCTGTGGGATGTCAAGCTGAGCGGACAGTTTATTCAACAGGCCATCCTGGATTATGACGAGGCCATCGATCAGGATGAATATGAGAACACCATGACCTTCCTGGCGCGGAGGGATTTCCTGCGCGAAACGCTGACGTTGGAGTTCTTTTCCTATATCGGGCTGCAACACAGCGACGCCCTCATCCGTCCCCGGGTTTTATATGACCTCACCGATGGGTTCGAGCTGCAATTAGGAGCCAATATCTTCACCGGCTCGGAAGGCCGCTTCGGACAGTATGATAAAAATGACATGATCTATACCAAGATCAAATACAGCTTTTAAGAGACCTCCTCAAAACAAAAAGGCTGTTCCCTCCGGGGAGCGGCCTTTTTTTCTGTCCGCCCGGGGCATTTGCCCCACCACAATCGCAAATCCCCCGCTTTACACAAGCTTCCGCTACCCCGCCCGTTCGCGGGAACAGCCTTCCGCAAGCAGAGCGCCTTAAAACCAGAGGTTCACTATGTGCAGAAATATCATACACTTAGCAATAACCATGGCACAGCCCCATCAGCCCGGGCCCGGTTTCCCTCTCCGGAAATGGCACGTTATCTGCCGGAAGGCGCTTTATTCACCAAACATTCATTTTATCTGGAGGTTCTTATGAACATAGAAAAGATTGAAGGCATCGGTCCGGCTTATGCCGCCAAACTTGCCAAAGCCGGTATTAAAACCGTTAACGGTCTGCTCAAAAAAGGAGCCGATCCGGCCGGACGTAAAGCCATCAGTGAAGAGTCCGGGGTTTCCGGAGACAAGGTGCTGGATTTTGTAAACATGGCAGACCTCTTCCGCATCAAGGGGGTAAGCAGCCAGTATGCCGAGTTGTTAAAAGGCACAGGCGTGGACACGGTAAAGGAATTGGCCCAAAGAAACGCCAATAACCTGCACGAAGCGATGGTTTCCACCAATAAGCAGAAAAAACTGGTACGGTTGGTACCTTCCGCCAAAGTAGTCGCCCGCTGGGTGGAGCAGGCCAAAAATCTTCCCCGGGTTGTAAACTACTAATCCGGCCCCATACATATTTCCTGCAAAAAGACCATAAGGGAAAGCGGCGCCTGTTCGCTTTCCCTTTTTTATTTATCAGCGGAATTCAGTTTTTCCAGCCGGGAGCGCAGATGGCGTTCGGTGATACCCAGCAGACGCGCGGCGGCGCTTTTATTGCCCCCGGACTGCTTCAGGGCCTCTTCGATCATCGCCTTTTCAAAGGCCTTCATCTTTTGGGCATGGCCGGCGCTGAGATCGGCGGGATCATACAGGGCCTCATGCCTGCCCGATGGCAGATGTGCCGGCAGGTCTTCCCGCCCGATCAGACTGTTGCGGGTCATCACCACGGCATGTTCCATCATGTTCTCCAACTCGCGTACATTGCCGGGGAAATCATACTTCATCAAACGGTCCAGCGCTTCGCGCTCGATACCGGTCACCTCTTTTTCATTTTCACGGGCAAAGCGTTTAATAAAATGATCCGCCAGCAGCGGAATATCCACCCGCCGCTTACGCAGGGGCGGGGCGACTATGGCCACCACATTCAGCCGGTAATACAAATCTTCCCGGAACTGCCCGTCGCGGATCATCGCCTCCAGATCGCGGTGCGTGGCCGAAATGATGCGCACATCCACGTCTATGGTTTCGCTGCCCCCTACCCGCTGAATCTGCCCGAACTGGATGGCCCTTAGCAGCTTTACCTGCACCGAAAGGGGAATATCGCCCACCTCGTCCACAAACAAGGTACCGCCGTTGGCTTCCTCAAAACGGCCCCGCCGTTGATGGATAGCCCCGGTAAAGGCCCCCTTCTCGTGACCGAACAGCTCGCTTTCAATAATGTTTTCCGCCAGGGCGGCCACGTTGACCGTCACAAAGGGCTTTTCACGACGCGGGCTGGCGTAATGGATGGCCTGGGCCAGCAGCTCCTTACCCGTGCCGCTTTCACCCAATATCAGCACATGGGCCTTGCTTTTGGCCACCCGCCCGGCAATGTTCAGCACCGCCTCCATCTCCCCGCTTTGGGAGATAATACGCTCAAACCTGAATTTTTCGCTCAGTTGTTCGCGCAACTGGCGGTTCTCTTCCTCCAGCAGACGCTTACCTTTCACCCGTTTCAGCAGACTTTCCAGTTCGTCCAGATCCACGGGTTTGGTCAGGTAGTCATATGCCCCGGCTTTCATGATATCCACGGCGTCATCCACGCTGCCGTAAGCGGTCATCAAAATCACATCAATACCCGGTTGCACATCCTTTATCGCCCGCAGCAGTTCCAGGCCGCTCATGCCCGGCATGCGGAAATCGGTCATTACGATATCGATGGTTTCATTACGGACAATTTTCAGCGCCTCATCCCCGTTGGCGGCCAGAAACACCTTATACTCCCGGCGTCCCAAAAAGCTTTTCAGGGCCAGCCGTTGCGCCTCTTCATCATCCACAATCAAAATGTGAGCCTGTGTCATGGTAAACTCCTAAACATTTCGCGGCAGGCGCAGGATAAATTCCGTGCCCCGGCCCTTCTCGCTTTCCACGCTGATCACGCCGCCGTGTTCATAGACAATGCGCTGCACCATGGCCAAACCGATCCCCGTGCCTTCGGCCTTGGTGGTAAAATAGAGGTTAAATATCTTTTTCAGGGTAGATTCATCCATCCCCGCGCCGTTGTCTTTTATTTTTATTTCGATTTCATCGCCGGCAATTCGGGAAAGAATTTCTACCTTACCCCCCTTGTCCGTGGCCTGGCTGGCATTGAGGATCAGATTCATCATCACCTGGCCCATTTGCTTGCGATCCCATTGCACCCGGCCCGGGTCGTCTGTTTCTGTTTCCAAAGCGATACCCTTTTCGGCCAGCATCGGCCGGTGCTGGCGGATCACATCTTCCAGCCAGGGCTTAAAGTCAAAGGGCTCTGTCCGGATCGGCTCCGGGCGGGCGAATTTCAGAAAATCCTGCACGGTATCATTGATACGCCGCACCTCGCGGTAAACCAGGCGGGCCAGGCTGTGATACTCGGCGCTGTCCTCGCGGGGTTCAAAATCCTTATCCAACTGCTGCACGATGGTGCCGATGGTATTGAGCGGATTGCGGATTTCATGGGCCACGCCCGAGGCCAGCTCGCCCATGGCCGAAAGCCGTTCCTTGCGCTGAATCTGCTCCTGCAGGGCCCGTTCGCGGGTCAGGTCACGCAATACAAAAATATCCAGGGCCGTTTCCGCGCGTTCCACCCGGCTTTTGGAAGCCAGCAGATAGACGCGGCCCTTGCCTTGCAGGGTGCAGTCGATCTGGAATATCCCGGGATCGGAATGAGCCAGGCGGGCACAACCGATTTTGTCCAGCAAAGCCTTAAGGGGGCCTCCCTTAAACGGCTCCGCTTGTATGCCAAACAAATCCCCGGCCGCCTTATTGATGGTATGGATGTTTCCGTTGGCGGCCACGATAATGGCGTCACCCGTATTCTCCAGAATCAGATCGGAATAACTTTCCACCACATCGTAACGTTCCTGCAAACGCTCAAAACGCTTGCGGGTAAAGATCAGACTAAAAACGATACCGCCGAAAATCAGCAGGATAATGGAAATGATGGTCAGACGCCGGTACAGGCGTGCCGTTATGGCCTCAACCTCCTTCAGCGGCATGCCCATGCGAAAAACACCCACCAGCTGTCCCCGGTAATAAAAAGGGTGCATGGCCTCAAAAAAGGTCAGCG
Organism: Calditrichia bacterium; assembly: GCA_026991535.1. Lineage (GTDB taxonomy): Bacteria > Calditrichota > Calditrichia > Calditrichales > J004 > J004. The sequence continues at coordinate 7,482 of JALXBH010000245.1, forward strand.
TGTCCCGCTCAATTATGCGGCTGTAAAAGGTCAGGGTGTCACCGGAGCCATAGTTTAAGGCAGCGGGCATCAGTTCCACCCGTCCGGCCGCGGCCAGCAGGTTCAGACTGTCCTGCAGGGCCACATAAAGAATTTTCGGACTTTGGGCCACGCCGCGGATAAGACTGCCGAAGCCCACTTGCTTACGGAACTTGAGCAGATCGGCGGCGGGCATCTCGATAACCAGAGCGCCGCCCCGGCCATGGGGCACGGCCGCGGCATAGGCGGCAATACGCCCGTTTCCCGGCTGACGCACCCCGCGCACCCAGATATCGCCCCAACCGGCCCGCACATTGGCGGCAAGGTTGGCCAAAAGGGTATCTCCGGCGCGATGATGCAGGCGAAAACGTACCCGTCCCGCCGCGTCGAAAACCATCAATTGCGAAATACCGGCCCGGGTCACCAGGCTGTCCAGTTGCGGCCCGTACCGCTTGTTTACCGGCAACAGGCCGCCGATCAACCGGGCTTCCTGAATCAACCGCTGCCGGTAAGCGTCAAAAAGATACTCATTGGCCAGCAGGGCATCCTGCGAGGCGGCCAGCAATGACTGCAACAAAACGCGGGACTGCTTTTCCACCAGGTTCAGCACCTCCCCACGGCTTTGATTCAGTTCCACCACGGCACTGGTGATCATGACCAGGGCCATGGACACAAACAATACCATCAGGGCCCGGGCCGCGGTCAAACGGGCCATCAGCGGCTTATTCCTACTCATACTCCACCACGGGAAAAATGACGTCGATGCGCGTACCCTCATCAGGCACACTGTCTACCTTTATTTCCGCCTTGTGTTCGGCGGCAATCCATTGCACGATGGAAAGGCCCAGGCCGCTGCCTCCGGCCTGACGTGACCGGGAGCTTTCCACCCGGTAAAAACGCTCAAATATGGACTGCAAATCTTCCTTGTTAATACCGATACCCGTATCCTCCACGGAAAGTTTATAACCGGAATCGTATTGGGAAAGCGATACATGAACCCGGCCGCCTTTTTTATTGTACTTGATGGCATTTTCAACCAGGTTGAATATCAGTAATTTAAGGGCATCGCGGTTTCCGGCGATTTCGGCCCGGATATCGACGGCGAAGGAAAGTGCGATATCCGCTTCCCTTCCCTTTTTCTCCAGTTCCTCTTTCAGGGAAAGCAACAACCGGTCCAGATGCAACAGTTCCATCTGCAAATCCTGCTTGCGTCGATCCATGCGCGCCAGTTGCAGCAGGTTCTCTATAATACGCGTCATGGACTGGCTCTCATTTAATATAAGTTCCAGGGCCTGTTTATATTCCTCCACCGTGCGCTCCCGGCTCAGGGCCACCTCCACATGACCGCGGATAACGGTCAGCGGGGTGCGCAATTCATGGGAGGCGTTGGCCGAAAAGGCGCGTATCTGTTCCGTTGTCCGTTTCAGCTTGGAGAACAAACTGTTCAGGGTATCGATAAGCTGGCGTATCTCCTCATCGGTATTGTCCGAGGCGATGTTATGACCCAGTTCACCGCTGGAAAGCATCAGTTGCGCCGTTTCCGTGATACGGGCAATGGGACGGAAAACCCGCTGGCTCAGGAAATGGATGCCCACCAGTCCCAACAGGATAAACAAAGGGGTCAGCAGAAAAAAGGCCCGGCGGATAAAGGTCAGGAACTCATCCATCTCCCCGATGTGCATCAAACTGGTAACGATCACCGCTTCACTGCGCGCCGAGGCCGGCACATGCAAATCGGCCCGGCGAAAAAGGAGTGAATCCAGTTTCTGGGTGGTCAGGCGCAGTTCGCCGGCCGCCAGGGGCATATAGGGTATATCAAAAGTAAGGTGTTCTTCATTCTTGGAAGCGCCGAGAAAATGCCCCTCCGTGGTGCTGATCCGCAGATAGATGGCATGCTGACCCACCTCGGCATGTTCCACTTCCGTCCATTCACTGCTATCGGACAAAGCGATAGCACCGTCACGGAAACGCACCACTTTTGACAATTCACGACATTCCGCGCTCAGACGGTTATCGACACGGGAGTAAAGATACTCGTCCAGGGTAAAATAGACCAGCGATCCGATAATAATGAGGATCAGGGCAAACAGCAGCCCGGTCCACAGAAGCAGTTTGGTTTTAAAGGATTTAATCATTTTCCGGCTTCAGGATATAGCCCCGGCCGCGCACCGTCAGGATAAGAGGGCAGGCTTTGGCTTCTTTCAGTTTTTTACGCAAATAGTTGATATAGACATCAATATAGTTGGTACCGCGATCAAAATCGACCGACCAGACTTCGGTGGCGATCTGCTCCCGGGGGATGATCTTGTTGACATTTTTCATCAAATAGAGCAGCAGGTCAAACTCCTTATTGGAAAGCGGGATATCCGTGGAGCCGGCGCGGGCCTTGCGCTGCATGGGGTCCAATTCCAAACCGTCCACCCTCAGCGGCGCGGGGTCTTTTTCCTCTTCCCGTCTTAAAAGCGAACGCACGCGGGCCAGCAGTTCCTTAAAGGCGAAGGGTTTGGTCAGATAATCATCGGCTCCGCCATCCAGCCCCTGAACCTTGTCATCCACCGTATCGCGGGCGGTAAGCATCAGGATACGCGCCCCGGGTTTCTTTTCACGCAGGGAACGGATCAGGGTCAGACCATCCACCCCGGGCAGCATCCAGTCGATGATATAGAGGTCGTAACCGGCGCCCCCCAAACGGCGCGCGGCCTCGCCGCCGTCATGGATCACATCGACCTCATACCCGTTCTCCCGCAACCCCTGGCTAATAAAACCGGCCACATTTTTTTCATCTTCTATCAGTAATACACGCATATCCGCTATCTCTTTCCTTGCTGCCTGCCCGGAAAACAGCCTGGTAACATCTCCCGGAAACTCTCCGGACTTTTTTCTTTACCGTAACTTAGCTTTTAAGGCCGCCCCGCTCAAGGGGCAGGCTTCATTATTAGAAAATTCTAATATGAGAGGCGCATGTGTATGCGTATCTTAGCTCAAACAACAAAAACCGCGAGAGGAAAAATGAAAAAAGTGATTCTCTTTTTAATAATCGGGCTGGTTCCGGTCTTCGCCCAGGAGAAGCTGGGGCTCCGGGAAGCCATTACCATCGCCATGGAAAATAATCCCCGTCTGAAAATTCAAAAAGCGGAGATTGAACGCATCGGCGCCCGGAAATGGCAAAACACCGCTATCCCCAATCCGGTGATCGGTCTGGAAAAAGAAGGGATCGCCAGCGGCGGTTCCGGTTTCAGCGAACAACGGCAACGCGTAACGCAGTTTCTACCCTCACCGCTGAGCATCTATTACGGCTACAAGGAAACGGATCTGCGCCAGGCGGCCATGTTCGACTCCCTGAAACAACTGGAGATAAAGATCCGCCGGGATGTAAAGAGCGCTTACACCCGTCTGATCCACAGCCGCCGCATTCTGGCCCTACGCCGTCAGATTTATGACAACACCGTGCAACTGAACCGGGTGACGCAGGATCGTTTCCAGGCGGGTGACGCCTCGGAAATCGAACTGCTTAACACCTCCATAAAAATGAATCAGGCCCTAAACAACCTGGATGAAGCGGAATATGTATTGGACACCCGCCGCTACCAACTGTTTACCACCATTGGCCTGCCACCGGAAAAGCAAAGCTATGCCATCACCTTTCCCGATACGCTAAACCATAAAAACGTGCCTTACGATCAGGAGAGCCTGTTGAACAGGCTCACGCTTCTGCCGGGCTATAAAGCCGGCAGCCGGGAAATCGAAGCGGCCCAAAACGCTTACCGTAAAGGCTGGGCCGATCTGTTACCCGCCCTCTCCGTCAGCTATTACCGGCAGGATTTCGGCAGCGGATATGATCATTACGGAGTCGACGTCGGGCTCTCCGTGCCGCTGTGGTTCTGGTTCAATCAGAAACCGGCCATACAATCGGCCCGGGCGGTCATCTATAAAACGGAGGCCCGCCGGCAACACTGGCTGCTGAATCAAAAGGAAGCCATCGAGCGCGGCTGGCATAATTTCAAAAAAAGCCGGGCCATTATAAAACGCTATGAGGCCCAAAGTTCCCGCCAGGCCAGGAGATTGCTGGAAGCGGCCATCGCCGGCTACAAGGTGGGTGAAGTGAGCCTGCTGGTGCTGATCGACGCCCAGCAAAGCTATCTCGACACGCGTATCGGTTATTACAATGCCCTGCGCGACTATTTTTTAAGCCTGATCCAACTGGAAATGTATACCGGTGAGGAATGGGTTCTGCCCTAAACAGAGTAACACAATTTAAATTTACAAACACCGTCTTAAAGCCAAATTGGAGACAATATGAAAACATTACTCCTTTTCGTGATGTTCACAATGCTTATCGCCGGTTGTTCCTCTCCGGAACAAAACAGCACGGCCGCAAGGGAGCAACAGCCCCCGCCTTCCATCATCCGGGATGCCGGGGAGGGCCGGAGCGGACAGATCAGGCTGAGCCCCGAACAGGTGAATGCCCTGAAGATCAAAACATTCACCGCGGATACGGCGCGGGTTGCCTTTCCCCTGAGTATTCCGGCCGTGGCCGAAGCGGCGCCGGACTACCTTTCCATTATCAGCGCTCCCATCGAAGGTATCATTAACAAAATATATGCCCACGAAGGGGACCGGGTAAAAAAAGGACAACTGATCATGGAGATGGAGAGTCTGGAATTTGCCCGTATCCTCGGTGATTTTTTCACCAGTGAAGCCAATCTGCGTTTCAGCGCCGAACAACTTGAGCGGGTTAAACAGCTCTATGCCAAAAAGATTAAATCCAGAAAAGAGCTGCAGGAAGCCAACACGCAATATATTCAGGCCACCACGGCCCGCAACGCCTACCGCGCGCAGCTAAACGCTCTCGGCATTACAGAAGCCGACCTGCAAACCTGGCGGCAACAATCGAGCCTGCATGCCCATTTACCGATCCGCTCGGCCATAGACGGCATTATCAGCGAACATATGGCCGATTTGGGACAGGCGGTGCAGCGCTACCAACGGTTAGGTAAAATCATCAACAACGGCATGGTGCTGGTACGCGGTTATGCCGCGCCGGAAGACGGGATTTTTATCCGCCGGGGCGTCTCCGCTGTTGTCAGCCGCCGCTCCGATCCCCAAACAGGGATCACCACCTCCGTGCACAGCTATGTCCCGGCCCTGGATGAGCAAAACCGCTCCATTGTGGTCATTACCTATGTTGGCAATCCCCCCGAATGGCTGAGCCCGGGACGCAATGTACGGCTGACACTGATGGCCCGGCCCGATCAGCCGGTGATCAGCATTCCGGCCCGCGCCGTCATCGACGATGGCAATAAAAAAGCGGTTTTTGTCCGCATTGCCGATGGACTTTATCGTAAAGTCATGGTTAAAACCGGCCGCAACAACGGCAAGCAAATCATTATAACCCAAGGACTTACGCCGGGAGACCGGGTAGCCGTCAACCAGGTATTCACCCTGAAAGCGCTGGACCGTTTTAGCGCCTACGGTGAAGAATAACAGGAT
>JALXBH010000246.1 GCA_026991535.1 Calditrichia bacterium
TATCCCAGCCATATTCAAAGCCCACATTAACCGCTTCATAGTTGTCATTGGGGGTTACGGCGTCAACACTTACCAAAAAGCTGTTTTTCTCGCTTAACTCAAATTGCCGGGCCAGACCCACCTGGAAATTCAGGGGAATTTCGTAGTCCCGCATTTCATATTGTGAATTTACCACAAACACATTACCGGTATTGCGGCTGTCCGGGTCATAGGCATATTTTATATCCCGGCCGTCCAGGCGCATTTTAGCCCCAAAGTTACGTATGCTGGCCCCCAGCACGGTTCCCCAGAAGGGCGTGTTATACATCAGGCCCACATCCAGGGCCAGGGTGTTGGCCGTCATGTGCCAGATGGTTTGCGATATAAATTTTCCGGTAAAACCGATGGTAAAGTTTTCGGTCAGGTTGCGGGCATAGGAAAGACCGATCAGGATGTCCTGTGTTTCAAACAACTCGCTGGTTCCTTCCGGCTGTTCCACGGTGCGCACCTTCATTTCACCCGAAGAGAAGGAGGAAACCATCAGACCCAGCGCGTTACCATCGCCCAGGTTAAAGGTTATGGCGCCGAAATCATAGGCGGTACCGGCAATCCATTCCGTATGGGTGAACATGGCTTCATATCCGTTCAGACGGGCAATACCGGCGGCATTGGTATACATGGCGCTGGCGTCGTTGTTCACCGCCACAAAGGAACCGCCCATGGCCACCGAACGGGCGCTGACATCGATCTTTAAAAACTGCCCGACCGTCGTACCCACCTTGGAGATCGACTCGGAGGAAAGCCTTTGGCCCATAGCCGTCCCGCTAAAAAGGAAGGCGAAAGCTACCCCAAAAAGTATCATTTTCGTTTTCATTCATTTTCTCCTTTTTGCTACCCGGACGGGCTATTTAATTATTGCAAATTTACCAACTTTTTGACCGATACCCGGAGCATCCACATGGTAAAAATAGAGGCCATAGGCCACTTCCATATTGTCCTTGGTCAGCAGGTCCCAGAACATTTTACCATCATCAATGGTGCTGTTGTGTTCCAGGGTTTTTACCAGTTCACCGGCCGTGGTGTATATGCGAATGGTACACTGCGCGGGCAGATGATCAAAGTAAATACGACGATAACCGCGCGTGGTGCGCGCCGTGGGGTTGAGCGGTTCTATGATATTGGTGGCCACATAGGGGTTGGGTACAACCGCTATACGATCCAACTGGTTTTTGGCCTCTTCAACAACCACTTTGGCCGCCTTGGTGGTAAAGGAAAAACGATCGCCGTTGGCAAAGGGCTTATCCGTCGCCAGATAAAAGCGGTCGTTTGCGCCGGGATTTGCGGCCCCCGCGCCTTCGCTGCTGGTAAACTTTACCTGCCACACACTGTTGGCGGCCTTTTGACCTCCGCGCAGTATAAAGATGGTCTCACCCAGCTCCCACTTTTTGTTGCGGGTGGCCGAGGGCTCGGTAACATACACCTCCATATCCGTCTGGTTGACCACATCGCGCAGTTTAAAATTCAAAACCACCTTATTTACGGAAATCCCCACGGAGTCATCAAAAAACTGAAACTCGTAGTCATAGGGGTCTTCGGGATAACTGGCATTTTGAAATACCTGATACTCCAGATCCGAGCGGCTGGAAGCAGACCAGCCCGTCAGCTTTTTATTCAGTTGAAATTTCGATTCCTTAACCACCAGACGTAAACCGTCAAAAATTGGATTGGTCTGCTGAGAATCGATGCGCGTGCTGCGATAAAGCGCGTAATTTTGATAAGTAACCTGATAGTCGGTGTTATCCTGCATATTTGCTCCCGGATGTAGCGCGGGATCAAATACTTTTATCGAGCCTCCCGTTGAATCCAGGGAATAGTCCACGCCTTCGGTATACTCCGTACCACCGTTATTATCGCTCACCGTTACCGTACTGCCTTTAAGGTAAGGGTTGCCCAGCGGCACATAGTTTTCATAAAAGGAGGTAAAGGTTTCTGTTTTTTCCTTTGTATCTAAAACGGAATATTCGGTAACACCCGATGTATCGGAAAACTCAATAAAGAAGGTATTGTCTTCTTCCACCTTGCGCGGATCGATGATATCCAGGCTAAAGGTTCCGGTAGAAAAACCGCTTTCACGAACGATTCCGCTGTTGACGTCCTGATCCACAATCTCCGCTTTTTTATAGCCGGCGGCCTTGGCCCTCGGAATAACCGAGCCCGTATTCACATCAAAATTATATTGATTCAACACGGCGTTATAGGAGATGATTTTAGACGTCTCCGAAGGGGGAATACGCAGGGAGTCGCTGCCGCGGTCATAAGCGGTAACGGCATAGTAGTAGGTTTGGCCGTTGATCACGTTGTTGGAATCCACATAGACATGGCGTATACCCACATCGTCACCCAGGTAAAAGGCCACCCCGCGCGAGCGGAAGGGCGTTTTGGCCGGACCCGTGATACCGTTTTTCAGGTCAAAGCGCGCCGGCACGCCGGTGGGGGATTCCAGCGGTTTGAACAAAAACTTATTGCCGTTGGCATCGGTTATGGTTTGCTGATCCAGAAAGCCGTAGTCGGTGCTGCGATAAATGATATAGCCCTCAAAATCCTGTTCCTTGGAAATGGGATCGACAGAGCTTTCGGCGGCGTCATCCCAATAGAGCGTCACCTTTTTATCGCCGGGAACGATGGTCAGCCGGGGCTTGGCCGGCGGCTTGGCAAACTGATAGCCGGAGTTATAAATCCGTTGCACGGCGTTGGCGTTGAGCAGCAAGTCGGCGCGGTCGGCGGCCACAATCAAAGCAATGGAAAAGCGCTTAATGGCCTCACTGATAAGGGATTCATCCACATTAAAAATAGATTTAAGAGTAAATTTCCCGGAACCGTACAGGAAAACATAATCTCCCTGGACCTCGGTGGTATCGAACTTGCCCGGCTGAAGATAGTCGCGCCAAATGCGTTCGTCGTCGCTGATACGCAAGCCGGAAAAACCGGGCTGGGCAAAACTGGTCAGCCCCAGCATGTCCGATTCATCAATATCGGTAAACTCAAAATTGGGCTCCCCCGGCTTGGAGATATCAAAGGGGTCTCCAGCGGTGGGCACACCGTCTTTTTCACCTTCATCTCCCGTGTTCGGCACGCCGTCCACACCCACATCGTCGGTTTCTTCGTTCCAGTCGCCGTCGTTATCGATACCGTCGGTCCAGCTCTCATCAACCATGCCGTCATCATCGTTATCAATGCCGTCTGTGGAAATACCGGGACTTTCCAAAAACTTATAGCCCAGGTATCCGGGGATGATTTGCGGATCATTGATACTTTTTCCGTCGGCGTCCCAGGCAAAGGTCATTTCCAGCTCGGTGTCAAAACTGGCCCAGTCATCCCGCCAGTCGTCCGGGCCGCCGATATGGGGATCACCCCACATGCCGAAGATGACGTTCTCCAGATCAAAATGTCCTTTGTTACGGATTTTATAAATCAGAAAAAGAGCATCCTCGGCTTCGGCGTTGGACCATTGGTAGTAACGGCCTTCCACTTCCAGGCCCAGCCCTTTGCGCACGGAATCACCGGGATAGGGGTAATAGGCGAACTCTTTATTATCCCGGTCGTCCATCACATAAAAGGTTTCCTTATCGGCGTTGGTCGCCCCCTGCCCCAGGGCGCCGGGCCACACATATTTGCGCAGGGTGGCGTTGTAAAAGCCATCGGGCCAACTATCGGGCTTACCATCTCCGTCACGGTCGCGGTCATCGCTGGTGGGCATAAAGCGGGAATCCAGTGAAAGGAATTCATTTTTACCGTCATCGCTTTGGGGCAGCGGCTGCCATCCCCAGCGCTGCAGACCATCGCCGGAAATCTCACCGCCGTTGGACTTAAGACCGTCGGATATAACATGGGCGATATAAACCGTGTCGCCGTTGGAGTTGGTCACCACGCGGCCAAACTTATCCCGTTTAATCAACGCATCCGGATGCGATCCCT
>JALXBH010000247.1 GCA_026991535.1 Calditrichia bacterium
TTGTCTGGCAATAAGAAAGCCGGTTTGTCCGCCGCCTAAAATCATTACATTATCGATGGAACGGTTTTTCTTGCCGAAGAGCTGAATCAGTCCCTCGATATTATCCTTATCCACGGCGATAAAGGCCCGGTCATTGGGCATAAACATGTCATTACCGCCGGGAATCTTGGTCAGCTCATTCCGTTGAATGGCAACCGTGCGGAAACGCAGTTCGGGATTTTGCATCGTCAGTTGCGAAAGGGGAATGCGCAAAATTTCCGAGTCCCGGTCCACCTGAACGCCCAATACGATAATGCGTCCGCCGGCAAACTCAATTAAGTGGCTGGCCGCGCTTTGCTTAAGCAGATGTATGGCCGCGGTAGCCGCTTCGGACTCCGGATGGATCAGCAGATCGATGCCGATTCTTTTAGCGTTAAGCGGTGATTGCTCGTGGATAAATTCACGGTTTTGAACGCGGGCAATTGTTTTGGGCACATTGTATCCCTTGGCCATCAGGCAGCTTAGCAGGTTAACCTCATCCTGATTGGAAACGGCCACCAGCATGTCGGCTTTTTGAATACCCGCCTTTTCCAGCATACGGTAGCTGGAGCCGCTGCCCTGTAACACCTGAGCGTCCAGCGTTTCCGAGGCTTTTTGAAAGTGTTCATGGTCCTGTTCTATAATAACCAGATCGTGCTTCTCATAGGAGAGCAGTTTGGCCAGGTTATAGCCCACGTTTCCGGCGCCGACAATAATTATATACACATCATCTCCCAAGTGGTAAGATGTAAAAAGTAAGGATTAAATATAATGGGTGCAAAGGGAGATTAAAAAAAAGCATATCCTCGCGCGAGGGGGTGCGGAGGATATGCTGTTAGTGCGGATGGTGAATAATCACCGGGTTCAATTTATATATTTACAAGATGCGTGCCATGTTTATACGGCTTATTTTCGGCTTTAAGACAAGGGGAACGTGGCCATTTTGCAACATATTGCGGTTGGGATGTTGCGAAACGGAAACATTGCTCTCTGTCCGTATCTCCGCGTACCAGGGAGGCGCGCTATCTTTTGAGCAAAAAGAAATTATTTTAAAGCCTGAAAGATAGGGATAAACGGCAATACCTTTTTAAAAAGAAAAGCAACGCCGGACATGGCCATCCCGACGCCCAGACCGGAGAGAGGACCGATAATGAGCACGATGAGCCGGGGGTTGATATTGGGGGGCAGTTTGGAAAAACTGGCGGCGGCCCGCAGATTGTTGGCCAAATACAGATCGAAGCTGACCGACTGGGTAATGGCATTGATGATGCCCCAAAACAGGCCGATCAACAGAAGGTGCATAAACGGGTGGGCCGGTTGATTCTTCAGAACCACCAGGATATTAAACAAGGCCAGCAGTATCCAAAGATAGACCTCGATACCCTGGGTATAACCCCGCAGGGAAAGCAGGCCCATGACCAGGGCCGGCACAGCCAAAATTAATATAATAGACCAGTTCATAGTGTTTTGTTTCATTAAAAGCGTAAATTAGAGTGAAAAAGTCGGGATTTCAATAGTTTAAAATGCTTAACTTAATGTTTACAGTATTTAAAAGCTGTAACATCGTCATATTTTCTTCATCCAAGAGTAAAAATGGAGGTAAATATGATTGACAAAACCATTACCATCGAAGACCTGATAGAAGAAGTACCCGGAGCGGTTACCTATTTAATGGAACAGCATATCCGGTGTATCCGTTGTGGCGAGCCTATTTGGGGGACACTGGAAGAGGCGGCCAGGGAAAAAGGGTATGACGATGCTAAAATTCAACAATTTGTGGATGACCTAAATAAATTAAAAGCCGGGGAAGCAGTTAAGTAACGTGATTCCGATTCTTTGGGAAAGTGTGGAGATAACTCTGGAAGTTACGCTGATCATCTTTTTTTTGATGGTGGCCGTGGACTTTTTGGATGTCTATTTCCGGGGGCATATAAAGAACTATATTGAATCGAGTCGCTTCAGGCAGTATGTGGTGGCTTCCTTCCTTGGGGCCACACCGGGGTGTACGGGGGCTTATCTTAATGTGACTATGTATATGCACGGATTTATGAGCATGGGGGCCTTAACGGCCGGAATGATTGCCACCACGGGCGATGAGGCTTTTGTTATGATGGCAGAGACGCCAGTAAAAGCACTGCTTTTGTTTTCTGGGTTGTTTGCGGCCGGTTTATTGCTGGGCGCTTTGTTCGATAAGCTTCAAACCCGTCTGGGATACCAGGGTTGCCGGAATTGCGAACTCCATGCCATTCATTTACAGGATCATAAAAACGATTGGGAGCACTACTTTAAGGTACATATCTGGCGGCATATTCTTTTAAATCATGTTTTGCGCATAGCCGCCTGGACTTTTGCCTCCGTATTTTTAATCAAATTAGGTCTGTTTTATTTCTCGCTGGGGGCCTTGGTGCATGACCATCCTGCTATGGTCTTTCTCTTTGCCATTCTCGTCGGTCTGCTGCCCATAAGCGGTCCTCATCTCTTGTTTGTCAGCATGTTTAGCGGGGGACTCATACCGGTTTCGGTTCTGTTGGCCAACTCCATTGTGCAGGACGGGCATGCCATGCTGCCCCTGATGTCCTACAGCCTTAAGGATGCCGTGATTGTTAAGGGCTATAAGGTGTTTGCGGCCCTTATAATCGGCGGTACGTTATATGGGGCGGGCTTTTAGCTAATCTAAAAAACGATGTTGTTCCTCTATGCCGGGCAGGCGGCAGCTTTCTTTTTTACCAAACCAGCGATAGCGATGCCGGGCGATAAAATCATACAACGCGTCTCTGAATTTCCGTGGCAGGGGTTTAAATAAAGATAAATGATGCCAGGGCCCGCCGCATAGATACGCTATTTTAAGTATGGCTTCGGATTTAATAAAAATCCTTCCCTCATGCCATAAAATGATGGTGTCCACATCGTCAATCAGCTCCGCCGCTAATAATCGCGCCGCTGTTTTTCCCCGCAGGGGCGCGTATAGCATCCGCTCTTTTTTATCCAGCTTCAATAACAAATCAACCGATGAGTTGCAAAGAACGCAATAGCCGTCAAAAAACACAATGGATTTCTGCTCCGGACCGTCTGCTTCTGCCATGGTTTTAATACTCACTTTTAAGATTTATAAAAAAACGGACGATAAGTATTGATATGAAATATATCATTTTAATATTAAGCCTTTTGTTGCTGGTTCAATGTACCAAACCAACCGAAGATCCCACAACCGGGAGTATCGAAGGCACCGTGTTTAATTTTAACACAGGTGGTTTTATCGGCGGGGCACATATTGTTACCACCCCTCCCACCAGCGCCGTACTTTCCGATACGCTGGCCGGGATGTATAAAATTGAGCATGTTGATCCCGGTGTTTATCGTATAACCGCCGTGAAATATGGTTTTGACACTTCCAGTGTCAGTGTTTCGGTTATAGCCGGAAATATAACCACCGCCGATATCACATTGAAGCCGGATACAAGCTTTACGGATACGCTGCAAGCGGTCTTTCAGGAATAAAAAGGCGTTTCACCTGCGTTATGATCGGTAGCGTCTATTACCTCTCCTATTTCCGGGATAGCTTCCTTTAAACCGTTAATCACTCCGTTTTTTAAGGTGATAAAGGATAAACTGCATCCCTGGCAATTGCCTCCCATCTCTACATATACATCATAACCGCGTATATCGACAATGGAGATAACTCCGCCATGTTGGGCGATCGCCGGATTAATCCGGGTGTTGACCACGTGCAGCACCTTTTGGGCAAACGTGCCTTCAAACGTATCGTTGTCTCTTTTTTGGGATGAAAAAGAAAAGCCCTCTTCTTCATCGTTCTCTTTGTAATCGAGGATGACGTTTTCCAACAGGGGAAACTCTTTTTTGGAGATATAGATGGAAAAGTTATCCATTTCCATACAATGATCATCCCTGGATATATCATCGTTAAAGATGGGTTGAATGCCGTATTCGATATGAAAGGGTGAGTCCGAATCGGCGGTAAGCCGTATGGAGGTGATCCCATCGGTCATTTCGGATAGAATGCTCTCGATTTTTTTTACGGCTGTTTCTGTAAGGGTTAACATGCGGCCTCGTTGTTAGGCGTTGTGGTTAAACGGATGCGGCCGAACCGCGCTTTAGCAAGGGACTAATTTATATGTGAGGGGCATGAACGGCAAAAAGAATTACACTTCGGAGGCTTTATTTAAAAAAATACGGATTTTCTCATATAACTCATTGGCATCCACCGGTTTACTCAGGTAATCGTCCATACCGGCTTCAAGGCATTTTTCCTTATCTCCGGCCAGGGCATTTGCCGTAAGGGCAATAATCGGTGTGTGGCTGCCCATCACTTTTTCATGCTGTCTTATACGACGGGATGCATCAAAACCATTCAGTAAGGGCATTTGTACATCCATAAAAATCAGGTCAAACTTCTCCCGTTCAATCGCTTCCAGAGCTCTAATTCCGTCACTGGCCAGGGTTGTTTTAAATCCCTTCTTTTCTAAAAGACGCTCCAGAATTTGGCTGTTTATGTCGTTATCTTCCACTATGAGAATGTTAGGAACTTTCGTTGAGGTATCCGGAGAAAAAGGAGGAAGCTGTTTGGAGGAAGGGACTTGTTCCCCGCAGAGTATGGGTTTTAGTCGTGTTGCCTTTGCCGGGATAAAAAGAAACTTATCCAAAGCATGTTTCTGTTTTATCTGCTTTAGATTGCTTCTGTATACAACTTCCAGCAAAAGAATGACGGTCACCTTTTTAGCCCCTTCCATGTCTGCCAATTCCGAAAGCAGTTTGTCATTCTCCGGGTCTTCAAGGTGAAACAGGACAAGGGGGGGACGGCTGGATTCGATCATTGTCAGCATTTCATTATAGGTTAAGGCTTGCGACGGTCTCATATCGTATTGTCTGAGCATTGTGTGTATCGAGTTATATAAAAGCTTCTCTTTTGTTTTTATCACAACCGGCATGTTCGTATAGGAATCGGGCAGGGGCGGGAAAAATGTTTCATGTTCATTTTTTACAAAGTGCAGGGGGATGGTAAAGCTGAAATTAGAACCTTTACCTTTTTCACTTTCAAGGTCCAGATGTCCGCCCATCAGCCCAACCAATTGCTTGCAAATTGCCAGCCCCAGGCCGGTTCCGCCGTATTGTCTGGTGGTTGAACCGTCGGCCTGGGTAAAGTTCTCAAATATTGTTTTCTGTTTTTCTTGCGGTATGCCGATACCTGTGTCCAGAACACTGAACAAGATACGATGTGTCTGATCTTCGCTGTTTTCGGAATAGAGTTCGGCGGAGATATGCAGATAGCCCTTGTGAGTAAACTTTAGGGCGTTGCTTATCAGGTTTAATAAAATCTGCCTTATACGGATGGGATCGCCCTTATAGCTGCAAAATAGCTCCGGCGCTATGTCCACATATAGCTTTAGACCTTTTTTTTGAACCTGTGGAGCAAAAAGGTCTATGATATCGTAAATCACGTCGGGAAGTTTGAAGTCAATCTTTTCCAGAACAAGATGGCCGGACTCTATTTTAGAGAAATCAAGAATATCGTTTATCAGGGTCAGTAACGCTTCCGCGCTTTGCGAGATGATATCCACATATTCCGCCTGTTCCGGTAAAAGCTCGGTTGTTTTCAGGAGATCATTCATGCCGATAATACCATTCATCGGCGTGCGTATTTCATGACTCATATTGGCCAGGAAATTGCTTTTGGATTCCGCCGCTTCCTCAGCGACCTTTCGGGCTCTTTCAAGTTCCTTAACCGTATGGCTCAGGCGGTTGGTTTGTTTTTGCAATTCATGGGTTTTCGCTTTTACCTTTTTTTGCAGGGTCATATTCCATATCAAAACCATCAGCATAAAAAAAACGGCCACAAGTGATATGTTTCTGAACGTTGTATTGGATATACCCGAAGAGACGATATCATCCGGTGAGCGGGGGAATATCTGATAACCTCCGTTATAGGGAGGAGTCTGGTCAAACTGGTTAATAATACCCGTTACCTTAACCGTGCCTCCGGGAGGGTAAGCCTTAAGGTTAAATGATTTTGTATTGCCCCTGGGAATAAAAACATATATGATATTATTGTTTTCCAAATTGAGCATAAGGTATTTACCGGCCTGAATGATATCGCTTTTTAAAACGGTCCCTTCTATCTGTACCAATCGTCCTTCATACATTTCTCCCTTTTCATTGGAAAAATTGAGGAAGAGCGGTTGGATTTTGTAGACATGGGACTCTATTATAGAGTAGGAACGGGCCCTTATATAGGTCATTCCGTTTTCCTGGCGAATAAAGCCTTTTACCTCTATAAGGTCGCCCGTGGATACGGGATAGAAAATATCGGGAGCGGTAACCTTTATGCCGGCGGTCCTGTCCTGAATAAAAATTACAAGGGAATCTTTTGAAAAAACGTTTGATGACGATGTTGCATATCCACGAAGGGTGACAAAGTCATTAAGTTTATCAGGAATATAGTCATGATTGACATCGGCCTTATAATGGGCGATTGACGGTATCTGTCCGGCGCTAAAGGAAAGCCAGCAAAATAAAAAGGGTAATGCTTTAATAAGATTCATACACCAGGCAAATTACGGTTTTTCTGTTATATTCATTCGTCAAACTATACAAGGAAATGATAAAAAAAATGTATTATTTAAAAGAAAAATATATTTGAGCACTAAAAAAAAGTTGGTATATTTGTATTGTTAATAAATTCACAAATAAGAGGAAATAAAGGTCTTTAATTAGTAATATAGCATGGAATAAAAATAATTGAGGTTGACCTATGAATGCCCTGGAAGAAAAGTTAAACCGGTTCGTAAAGTACAGGATATCCGAAGAGGACGTAAGACTGCTGATTGATCATTTAAAGCAGAAGGCGCCGGTTTATGCGCCGCACAACAGCGGAGAGGCTTCTTTTTCCTATGAACTTGTTGAAAAAAGCACGGATGTTGTTTTACAATATCCCCGAACCATGCAACCGATTAAAAAGTTTTTCCTGCCGCCCAAAGAGGTTCTTCTTAATTTCAATATAAAGGACAATACCTACTCAAAACCCGAGGTGCCCGAGGAAACCCGTATCTTTTTCGGTATACATTCATATGAAATGGCCTCGCTTAAACGGCTTGACTATAGTTTTACTCAGGGGCATCGCGAATCCAATTATATCAGCCGGCGCAAATATGCCATCTTTGTGGGCATAAGCTATGAACCGGATGAGAGTCACTTTTCAAAATCCGTGGGCATTGATGTGGAAGAGACCGAAGGCTTCGACCTTTTCCTATTGAAAAACGACACAGGCTATTTTTTGCTGGAAATTACGGAGACGGGTAAAAAGCTTCTTGACGGGTATAAAGAAAATTTAGTCCCTGACAGGGAAGAACTGAAACTAGAACCACTGCGGTTTAAAAGTAAAATAAAGTATCATCATAACCGCCTTCCTTCAGTTTTTGATCATGTCTATAAGTCAAAAGTCTGGGAAAAATACGCTGAGATTTGTGTTGGTTGCGGTACCTGCAATCTTCTCTGTTCCACCTGTTACTGTTTTGATATCCGTGATGAAGTGGAACTGGACGCCGAGCATGGCAGCCGTACCCGTTATTGGGACGGTTGTATGCTGAATACCTTTGCCGAGGTTGCCGGAGGAGAAAACTTCCGCGGTAGTCTGGCACGGCGCACGCGGCATCGCCTATACCGTAAATTCAGGTACATCACCGCAAAATCTGAAATGCTGCATTGTGTTGGTTGCGGACGTTGTTCCCATTATTGTCCCGTGGGAATAAGCATGACGGATATCGTCAATGACCTGATTGCGGATCATGAGGAAAAACAAAAAAGAGAAAAAATTTAACGGGGGAATTATGGAAAACTTTGCCTTACCCACGGAAGATTTGTACAGCCCGGAAATTGCCACCATCACCCGGGTAGAGACATTAACAGAAAGTGAGAAACGTTTTGAGATACGCATGCCTGGAGAAAAGGCTCTCAATCATAAACCGGGGCAGTTTGTTGAGGTCTCCATTTTCGGCTTCGGTGAAGCGCCGATCTCCATTTGTTCCTCGCCCACACGCGGGCCCTTATTTGAGTTAACCGTGAGAGCCACAGGGCGTTTAACGGATAAGATGCACTTGTTAAGTGAAGGCAGTCAGATAGGTATTCGCGGCCCTTTTGGCAACGGTTTTGATCCCGGCGCTTTTAAGGGAAAGGATATACTTTTTGTTTGCGGAGGGATTGGTCTTGCTCCGCTAAAGTCTCTGATTGATTATACACTGGATCGCAGGGAGGATTTTGGCCGGATTATCATACTTTACGGGACGCGAAATCCATCGGAAATACTGTTCCCGGAAGAAATTAAGACATGGCAGTCACGGAAAGATGTAGAGTTTGCCATAACCGTGGATCAGGCTTCGGAAGAATGGCAGGGAAACGTGGGGGTTATTACCACCCTGATTCCCGGATTGGAACTGGATGTTAAAAATACAATCGTCACCGTGGTTGGGCCGCCCGTTATGTATAAGTTTGTTCTGATGTCTCTTAAGGGAAAGCGCATTCCCGATGAGAATATTTATCTTTCCCTGGAAAGGCGCATGAAATGCGGCGTAGGGAAATGCGGTCACTGTCAGATTAACGATACCTATGTATGTCAGGATGGACCGGTATATCACTATCCACGGGTAAAACAACTGGAGGAGGCGATATGAGCAAGCCCAGAATAGCTTTTTTTGATTTTACCAGTTGCGAGGGATGCCAGTTAAACAAACTTAACCTGGAGAATGATCTGTTGAGTTTGCTGGAATTGGTGGATATTGTGGAATTCCGCGAAGCAATGGATGATACGGCCGATACGTATGACGTCGCTTTTATTGAGGGCAGCATCAGTACCCCGACCTGTGTTAAAAGGATTTATGACATACGCCGCAGGGCAAAGGTATTGGTTTCCCTGGGCTCCTGTGCGGTTTTGGGCGGAGTTAACGCCATGAAGAATCTGCACCCGGCAGACTGGGTGCAGGAGGCGGTCTACGGCGAGGATAAATATCTCTTCCCCTCCATGCCGGTGCAGCCCGTAAGTGCCTATGTTAAGGTGGATTATGAAATCCGCGGTTGTCCCATGAGCACTCCGGAGTTTTTGCATGTACTTAAATCCATTGTGCTTGGCCGGAAACCTGAAATATTTGACCATGCCGTATGTGTGGAGTGTAAGCTGCATGAGAATGAGTGTGTGCTGGATAAGGGTATGTTCTGCCTGGGGCCGGTTTCCCGCGCCGGATGCGAGGCCGTATGCCCGGAAAACGGACAGTACTGTACCGGATGTCGGGGACTGGTTTCCAACGCCAATATCGCCGGGGCCGTGGGTATGTTGAAGCGACATGGCTTTTCCGAACAGGAAGCCAGAAAAAAGTTGCAGATGTATTCATCGCTAAATAAGCTTATAAACGAAGCGGAGTGTCGTCATGCGTAAAGATTTAAATATTGATGTGCATCATTTAACCCGCGTGGAGGGGCACGGCAACATCGTTGTTAATATGAAAAACGGCGTATTGCAAAAGGCCGAATTGGATATTGTGGAAGCGCCGCGTTTTTTTGAAGCGATGTTGAAGGGGCGTAACTTTATGGAAGTGGCCATAATTACGTCCCGTATATGCGGAATTTGTTCCCTGGGGCATCAAATTGCCTCGCTAAAAGCCACGGAAAAGGCACTTGGACTGGAAGTTTCCGGACAAACAAAAATTCTGCGGCGCATCCTTACCGACGGCGCCACTTTTCAGAGTAATACCCTGCATGCCTTGTTTTTGGCCGCGCCGGATTTCTTAGAGGTCGGATCGGTCTTCCCATTGGTCAATACCCACAAGGACGTTGTCCTGGCCGCCCTGCGGCTGAAAAGACTGGCCAATGATATCGGGGATGTGATCAGCGGCCGGGCCATACACCCCATACGCTGCGTGCCGGGCGGTTTTACCATGTTGCCCGGGGAAAAAGAGTTGAAAGTTTTGCAGGAAAGACTGAAAACGGAGGGCATGACCGATATCCGTTTTATCGTTGATGTAATCGCTTCCCTGGCCGATAAGATTCCTTCCTTTAACCGGGAGACGGAATACATAAGCCTGACTTCCGAAGAGGAATACGCTTTGTATGACGGTGTGATATGCTCCTCGGACACGGGGACCTATCCCGTGGAAAAATATCTGGAGATAACCAACGAGTTTGTCGTGGCGCATTCTTCAAGCAAGCATGCCCGTTTTAACCGCAGCTCGTATATGGTGGGCGCGCTTGCCCGTTTTAACAACAACCATCAACAATTACACCCCTTTGCCGGAGAAGTGGCTAAAAAGCTGGGGCTTTCGGCTCCTTGTTTTAATCCCTATATGAATACGGTGGCGCAGTTGGTGGAAGTGGCCCATTGTATTGAAAACAGCATTATGCTGATGGACAGGTTGTTAAGCGATGGTATTCGCTTTGAAAAACCCAATCAGACGCCCGCGCAATATGGCCGGGGGATAGCCGCAACCGAGGTGCCGCGTGGTATTCTGTTCCATGACTATACCTACAACCGCCAGGGTAATATTGTTAAGGCAAACTGTATTATTCCCACGGGACAGAATCTTGAAAATATTGATGATGATATGAAAAAACTGGTGCCGGAGATTATTGATGAAAGTAAGGAGGAGATTACTCATAAGCTGGAAATGCTGGTGAGGTCTTATGATCCCTGTATCTCCTGCTCCGTACATATGTTGGATGTTGAATTTATAGAAGAGTAATGAGATGATTAAGATTATTGGTCTGGGTAACGCCCTGCGCGGAGATGACGCCATTGGGCCGGAGATCATTGAAGTTCTGGAAACCATGAGCACGGGTGATTCCCTGCGCTTAATCGATGCCGGGGCGGATGCGTTTACCGTTCTGGAACATTTGCTGGAAGAGATTCCTGTTGTATTGGTGGACTGCGCGGATATGAAACTGCCTCCGGGATCGGTAAAAATTTTTGATGTAAGTGAAGCAAACCTCGCAGAAGTATCCGGCCATGTATCCCTTCATGGATTTGGTTTTGCCGAGATATACCGCATGGCCGGACAATTGGGCCCATGCGCTCCGTGTAAAATAATCGGTGTGCAGCCGGAACGCGTCACCTTTGATACGGAACTTTCGGTTCCGGTAAAAAAAGCAATACCTGAAATTTTAAACCTGATTAACAGGGAGGCTTTGTTGTATGAAGAAGAAAGTACTTATCATTGATGATGATATTGATCTGGTAGAGGCCATGCGCATGACCCTGGAAGAGGCCGGTCTGGAGGTTCTGGATGCCCAGTCCGGTAAAAAGGGGGAGGAGCGCGCCCTGAGGGAACATCCCGATTTGATTTTACTGGATATTATGATGGGCGAGCAGGACGAAGGGTTCCATGTGGCTTACCACCTGAGAAATCATAAAGAGACCGAGGATATCCCCATAATCATGCTTTCGGCCGTAGGACAGGAAACCGGTTTCTCTTTTGACCCGGAAAAGGATGAAGCCTTTCTTCCCGTGCAGGAGTTTATCGACAAACCCGTAAACCCGGATCATCTGGTGGAGAAGGTTAAAGCGCATTTGGGCTATTGAGCGGGATTTATGAAAAGCAAACTCTCTTTTAGCGAAAGCCTCGGCGCGCAGTTCACCCTGTTAAATGCCACCATGCTCAACTCGCGTATATTGTGGTCCATACGTTGGCGCTGGGTGGCCAATGCCGGTTTTTTTCTGTTGATACTTTTGGCCCGCTCCGTGGATATTCTTTTGGATTATGAATCTGTATGGCTCACTCTGATGGTGTTGGCGGTTTCGAATTTAATCTACCAGGCCATCTACATCTTTAAAAAAAATTACAGCCTGATCGGCGAGTTGTCCTTTATTTCCGTCCATATGCTTATGGATGTTCTGATCCTGACCTGGCTGATCCATCTGACCGGAGGGGTTGAGAACCCGTTATACTTTTTCTACATCTTTCATGTCATAATCAGCAGCATTATTTTCCCCAAAAACTGGCCTTATCTTTTTACAACATTTGTCTTTCTGTTGTTTAATGTTCTGGTATGGGCCGAGTTCTATCATTTTATCGGCCATAATTGCCTTTATGAGGCGCGGTATCATCAAAACCTGTATCTGAATATTCTCAGCGTGGCTGTTTTTACAACGGCTGTTTTTCTGACCACGCATATATGCACAAGTTTTATGAAACTTTTCCGGCAAAGCCAACGGGAAGTGAAGCAGCTAAACAGACTGTTGATGGAAAAGGAAAGTGAAAAAAGCTCTTTTTATCGCTATACTTCCCATGAACTTAAAGCACCGGTTGTTTCTATAAAAACCAGCATAGACGCGGTGCTGGCTTCATCCGGAAACGGGTTGCCTGATCAGGCCCGTCGTTTGCTTAAACGCGCCTCGGCCCGAGCGGCGCAGATGCTTGACATGTTAAAGGAGTTGCTGGAACTTTCATGGGAGCAATCGAAAGGGAAACAGACAACGACCGACTACGTTGATGTTAGAGAGGTTCTGCTGCAATCCGTTGAGATGGAGCGGGCCGTGGCCGATAGCAGAGGAATACGTTTTTATACCGATTTTGAAAAAGGGGTACCCGGGATTACGGCGGATAAAAACAGTCTGCAAAAACTGTTTGGAAATATAGTGGGAAATGCCGTGCGTTATAACCGGGATGGGGGTACTATTCATATCCGTGCCGAAAAAAAAGAGAATGGCGTATCCGTAACTGTACAGGATGAAGGCATAGGCATTGCCGGCGATGATTTAAGAAAGATATTCGATCCTTTTTACCGCTCTGCCGCGGCCAAAGAGTTCACAGACGGTGGCAGCGGCCTGGGCCTTAGCCTGGTAAAGCAAATTGTCGATAATCTGGGTGGACGGATCGAGGTGGATTCCGCTCCGGGGCATGGTACTACCTTTACCATATTTTTACCGGCGGAGTCTAATTCATGAAGATAGGCGGCTTAATGTTAAACAACGGCCTTACGCTGTATCGCATTACGCAGGCTGAGGACAAGCCGGGCGTGGCCGGTAGTATTCTTAAGTTTTACGCTCAGAGGAATATAAATCTGGAATATCTGACGGAATCCAGTACCGACGGAGGCTTTTTTGTTATCCAGCTCTGTATTGAAAGCCGTTATGTGGATGAGGTAGAGACCTATATGAAGGAGAATCCGGGAAACATCAGCGGGCTTAATATTAAGCGGATAGATGACGTTTCCACGTTTGCCATTTATGGACCGCATTTCCGGGAAAAGCCGGGTATCGCGGCTCGTTTTTGTTCCTATATCGGTAATGCCGGGGTCAACATCTATGGTATTTCGAGCAGTGTTTCCTCGGTATGCTGCATCATTAAGTCCGCGGATGTGGAAAAGGCCCGCGAGGCAGTATTGTCCTATTTTGAGCTGCCCTGAATTCATTCGTTTGTTTTTAGCGTTGTTTTTTTATTCAGGAATTATCCATTAAATTGATCAGAACTTTATAAACCTGTAGGCAAAGGGAAATAGTACAAAATATTTTCCGGAAAGGATGACCATGGCGGTCTTAAAAGATAAAACTTACATTATAACCGGAGCCAGTCGCGGTATTGGCCGGGCCATTGCCTTACGTTTGGCCGGGGCGGGTGCCAACATCGTCGTGGCAGCCAAAACCGGCCGGCCTCATCCCAAACTGGAAGGCACCATTCAGGAAACGGTACGGCAGGTGGAGGAAGCCGGGGGCCGGGGACTGGCCGTTAAAACCGATGTACGCTTTGCCGGAGAAGTAGAAAACATGGTGGAGATGGCCGTAAAGACTTTTGGAGGAATTAATGGTCTGATCAATAATGCGGGTGCCATATCGTTGACGGGGGTGGAAAAAACCACGCCAAAATTATTTGACCGCATCCACCAGGTGAACACACGGGCGGTTTATTTATGTGCCCGTGCCGCGCACCCCTATCTTAAGGAAGCGGAAAATGCGCATATTCTAAGTCTTTCACCGCCGGTAAACATGGATGTTAAGTGGTTAAAGGATTATAGTCCCTATACGGTCAGTAAATACGGCATGACCATGCTTTCCCTGGGTATGGCGGCCGAATTTGAACAGGATGGGATATCGGTAAACACCCTGTGGCCGGCAACTTTAATTGCCACGGCGGCCATTGAGTTTGCCGTGGGCGGCCCCGGAATGCTTAATCATTGCCGCAAACCGGACATCATGGCCGATGCCGCCTATGAAATAGTGAGCAGGCAGGGACTAAGCGGTAACACCCTGTTGGATGAACCCTTCCTGAAGGAGTGCGGCTATGACGATTTTGATCGATATGCTTATAACTCCGCCTACAAGGATAAAATCCATCCCGATATTTTTCTGTAACACACCTTATTCCAGGCCGACAACAAGATAGGCTTTATTACCATTCCAGTTTATGGGTATGATATAGGCGTCGATATCCCTGGGCAGTTTGATATCCCGGGCCTGTCCTTCAACGATCACCGGTACCGAAATATGAAACTCCCGGCCAAACACCTTGCGCAGATTTCCGCTTATGGTATTGGCTATTTCACCGGAAAGATCTTTAAAGTCGTCAGTGCCTACCTCCTTAACCCCCAGCATTTTTCTGGCCATGCTTTGCAACAGATTCTGACCGGATGTAAAGTAGATACTGCCTTTACGTTTTCCCGAAATACCGATGATGCCGCTGTATTCCAGCATGATCGGAGAACCGTTTTTTGTGTAGGGAACGCCGCATTCAGCCGGAGCGCCGGTTGTTTCCTTAAAAAAGTTAACGGTTGTGTCTACAACATATTTAAGTTCGGAATTTGTCATACAGCCACCTTTTCGGCAAGCTTTTGAATGGTTTGTTGTACCTGCTCCGTAGTGAAGGGTTTGGGTATAAATGATTTGGCCCCTTTTTTAATGGCCTCTATGGCCGTGGCCTTATCCGACAGGGCACTGATGACAATAACCTGTACATCGGGCTTTATTTGCAATAAATGTTCCAGGACAACCAGGCCATCCATTTCGGGCATGGTAATATCCAGGGTCACAATATCAGCCGGGTTTTCTTTAAAAAGGTCAATGGCTTCCAGCCCATTTGACGCCGTGCCCACAAGCTGGTAGTTCTTCTCGGTAACCCCCCGTTGTATAATTTTACGGATAATGGAGGAATCATCCACCACCATTATCTTAATTTGATCATTCACCATTTCCCCCCTCTGGTACAATCAATTTCTGTGTGTCAATGACAATTTAATAATAAAGGTACAATATTCGCCCTCTTTGGATTCTACTTCAATCCCGCCCCCGTATTTTTTTAGGCGGTCGCGCACAAGGTCCATCCCCATGCCGCGACCGCTGTACATGTCCGCTTTCTCCTTGGAGGTAAAGCCGGGTTCAAAAATAAGTTCCGCCAGTTCGGGCTTGCTCCACTTTTCCAGTTCCGTATTGTCATGTGCGGTGCGGGTACAGGCTTTCTGTTTAATCTTGTCATATTGCAATCCCCTGCCGTCATCCGTGTAACGAATAAAAAGCATGGAGTCGGCTTCCTTTTCCACACTTATTTCAATTGTCCCGGTCTCCTGCTTACCCCGTTCCCTGCGTTCTTCCGGCGGCTCGATACCATGGCTCAGGCTGTTGCGCACAAGTTGAATGAATATATCCTTAAGAACCATAAGCTGTTTAAGAGGGATGTTGTGTGTCTGAAATGCTTGCGCCTTTAAATGAACGCGCAGTCCCATTTCAGAGGCGATCTTATCCGCGTAGTTGCGGAGTGTGTGAATAAGGTCGTTCTTTTTACCCTGTTTTTTCCCGTTACCGGACGTGTCGGATGAAAACCTTGCCATGCGTTCTATCAGCTTGCCAAGCTCATTTAACTCCTTCTTTAAACGGTCCAGATCCATAAAAACAGGAATAAAGTCACTGCCGCTTAAGGGGGAACGGCAACAAAGTTTATTGGATTTCTCTTCTATCCGGTGAACCATATTGGCGAAATATTCAAGATTAAGAAGGTTGGCATTGCCCTTAATCAGATGCAGGGAGCGGGCGATCTGTTCACTCAACCGGGGATAGTCGGCGGTACTGTCACTGCCGGCCATAATAGTATTTATATAATCCAGTTCCCTGTGGGCCGATTCATTAAACTCAATCAGCATATGCGGTTCAATATGCAAAATGCCCAGCATCCACTCCATCTGCTTTTTGGATTTCGCTTCGGTTTCGGCCAGTTTTATCCCTAACAGATGTTCCTCCGTTACATCGCTGACCGTGGCGATTATACCTGAAATTTTATCGAATTCGGTAATGCGTTTAAAACGGAAGTCAAGATATTTTGTCGTAAGGGTATCATCCACGTTCTTAAATATCGTTTTTATACGGTTTAACGGGTTCAGACTGGCAATGAGTTCTTCATCCAGGGTATCCTCAAAAAGCATATTCAGATAGTCCCGGGTCATATCCATCTCTTTTTCCCCGATATGTCCGGCCAGGACGTCAAAAATGGGACGCTCCGCGATCGCTTCGTCCTCCAGAATGGTTTCCAGCGATTTTGAATAGGCGCTTTGTATCTTCATACCGCTATCCAACAGAAAAAAGCCTTCTTCCACATTGTGTAGTATACGTTTCTGTTCCGCCTGACTTCTCTTAAGCTCCACGTTCCGTTTTAACAGCTCCGCGGTGCGTTCGCGTACTTTTTCCTTCAGTTCCTCTCTTTGGCGCTTAATGGCATTAAGACGTAAATGGACAAAGAAGGCAATGCCCAGAAGAACCAGAGAAATTAAAGCGCCAATAAACCAAACCGTTTCCCAGAACGGGGGTTTTATGTATATGGGGATTTCCAGACCTTTTTCATTCCATACGCCGTCATTGTTGGAAGCAATAACCCGGAAAACATACTCTCCTCCATCCAGATTGGTATAGCTTGCGCTGTGATTATACCCTGCGTCAATCCATTTGCTGTCAAAACCCTCCAGTTTATATTTGTATCGGTTTTTAAGGGGATTGGTGAACTCCAGCGCGGCAAACTGTATTTTGAAGAATTTATCCGTGTAACTAA
The DNA here is from genome assembly GCA_026991535.1 of Calditrichia bacterium. Classification (GTDB taxonomy): domain Bacteria; phylum Calditrichota; class Calditrichia; order Calditrichales; family J004; genus J004. Next base: position 17,040 of record JALXBH010000247.1, read on the forward strand.
GATCGATACGGGGTTTAACGGCCAGAATGCTGTCCACGGGCAGTTCCTTATCGTAAATGGAAAAGGAAGTGATGGCAATGGGCGGTACGTTTTCGTTTATACCGATCTCTTCCGGGGTAAAGGCTGTAATTCCTTCCACGCCGCCAAACCAAAGCTGGCCGTTTTTTAGGGCTATGGAGGCGTTGGCGCTGAATTCATCGTTTCTTAAACCATCCTTCAGGTTAAAATTGCGGAAGTGTTGCGCCTCAACATCCATTTGCGACAGGCCCTTGTTGGTAGCCATCCACAGGTGGCCCTGCCTGTCTTCTTCAATGGAATAAATGATGTTGTTAGGCAAGCCGTCCCGCGTTGTAAAGCTTTTAAACTCTCCCGTGCTTAGGTTAAAACGGTTCAATCCCTCGGATGTGCCTACCCAGAAAACATCTTCCGGGTCTTCCCTCCTGTGAAGGACGGAGATGACGATGTTGGAACTTATGGAAGAGGGGTTATCCTTGTCCTTATGAAAGTTCCTAAAGGTATTTGTTTTTTCATTGTAAAGCGACAGGCCGTTATAGGTGCCGATAAACAAAGGTCCGTCACGGTATTGATATATACTGAGAATACGATCGTCGGAAAGGGAATTTTTTGATGATGTACTTTTTTGTAACAGCTTAAATGTATTTGCTTTGAAATTGAAAATATTTAGACCCTCGAGAGTGGCCACCCACAGGCTGCCGGCATCACGGGGAAAAATGTAGCGCAAACGGTTGTTGGAAAGGGAGGTGGAATCGGTGGGATCGTTTAAATATGTCTTTATCCGACCCGTTTTTTTATCAAAGCGTATCAGCCCCCCTCCGTCGCTGGCCAGCCAGAAAAAACCGGCCTTATCCTTATGAATATGGCGGATCGTATTGTGCGATAACGGAGAGTTTTCCGTATTGACGATCCGTGATGAACGGGTCCGGGGATTGTATATGGTCAGGCCGTTTTCAGTTCCGATTAACAATTCACCGTCGTCATCTTCATAAAAAGACCAAACGATATTGGAAGGTAAAAAAGAGCCGTTGGATTGGGCATCGTAATTTTTAAAATAGGTTAGATTGGGACTGTATCGGCATATCCCGGTGTTGTTCATGGCTATCCACAACGCTCCGGAACGGTCTTCAAAAATAAAATTAATATCATCGTTGCTAAGGCCGTTGGGGTCGGCCTGGTCGTAGTTATAGTTATAGAAAATCTGTTGCTTTTCGTTGAAAAGGTTAAGACCTTCCTCGCTGGCAATCCAGATACGCTTTTTGCTGTCCGTAAAGATATATTTGATATTGTTGCTCGACAGCCCCGATTGCCCATCCGCGGTTACGGATTCAAATGTATGGGAGCTTTCCCTGTAGCGCAGCAGCCCGTTTTGCCTGCTGCCGATCCATATCTCGCCGCCAGGAGTCATTCTAATGGCCGAAACGGTGATCTTTTGCAACGCGGGGTCTTTGAGCGCGCTAAATGTTCCGGTGGTGGGATTATATATCGAAATACCCCGGTTGGCGCTACCGGCCCATATCCTTTTTTTATTATCCTCATACAGAAAGGTTATTTCCGGGGAAACAAGTTCGTTTAAATAATGGCCCAATGTTTCGCCGTCGCTGGAAAAATGAAATATACCCAGTTTGTTGATGGCCACCCACATGCTGCCGTCCGTTGCGCGCAATACCTGATTGATTTCAGTGTCGCGGGTTATTTCCACGTCCGTATAACTGCTGTTCTTGGGATCAAAAATTGCCAGTCCCGTGGTTGTTCCTATCCAGATGCGTCCATGAGCATCGCCGGCCATGGAGTAGATATAGTTTGAAGCCGTGCTTTTCAGATGGTTCTCATTACGGAAAATTTTAAAACCATACCCGTCAAAGCGATTAAGCCCGTCCTGCGTGGCAAACCACATAAAACCCTGCTTATCCTGGATGATGGCATACACCGAGTTCTGGGAAAGGCCCTGAGCGGAAGTGTAATATTCAAACTGCAGATAGGGCTTTTGCCCTAAAAGCGAAAGCCAGGGAATCAAAAGTAAAAAGTATATATAGGGGACTTTTTTCATATATCTTCTCATCATTTTGTGATATTATCGTTCACTTGGCAAAAGAGTTGAGAGAATGAGCCGGGTCTGCCCAGATAAAGGCGGGGGAGGCCTTGCGCGGCACAGCCCGGATGCCGAGCTTTGTTTTTGTCGTTTTGAAAAACCCGCCGATTTCTTTAAATTCATTCATTTACACAGGGAGGCAATCCGAAAGAGGATTGTTGAGGGAACGACTCCGCTTAAACGGCGGAACGGATTTTTGAAAGGAAATTAAATGTCTCGTTTTCTTTTGGATACGCAGGATTTTAGCCTGCAGATACTCGAGGGCTATTTAAGGGATCGTCCCGTAGTGGAGTTGTCGGATGCGGTTATTGGCAATATTATTAAAGGGCGTCAGGTAATAAAGGATATTATAGCCCGGGACAGCGTCGTCTATGGCGTTACCACCGGCTTTGGTAAGTTTGCCGATGTGCGTATTCCCAGGGAGAAGGCCCGGGAACTGCAAAAGCGCCTGGTACTCAGCCATGCCGCCGGAGTGGGGGAGCCCTTTGCCGATGATATTACCCGCCTGATGCTATTATTGAAGATAAAAAATCTTTCACAGGGATACAGCGGCGTCCGGCCGGAACTGGTTCGGTTTTTGGTGGAGATGTTGAACCGGGATATTTTGCCGGTCATTCCGGAAAAAGGCTCTGTGGGGGCCAGCGGTGATTTGGCGCCCCTGGCGCATATGGCTCTGCCTCTTATTGGCGAGGGGGATGTATTTGTTTTTAGCGGAAGAGAAAAAAGACGGGTATCGGCAAAAGAGGCCTTAAAGCAGGCCGGTATGCGGCCCCTGGAGTTGGAAGAGAAAGAGGGACTGGCCTTGTTAAACGGCACACAGGCCATTCAGGCCAACGCCGTTTTTGCCCTTATCCGGGCAGGAAACCTGCTCAAGTCCGCCGATGTGATCGGCGCCGCCTCGCTGGAAGGTTTGTTGGGCACCCTTACCGCGTTTGACGCGCGTATCCAGCAGATACGCCGCCATGAAGGTCAGCAGAAGGTAGCCCGCAACTTCAGAAGTCTTCTGGCGGACAGCCCCATCGTTGCTTCCCATAAGGATTCCGACCACAGAGTACAGGATGCCTATTGTTTGCGTTGCATTCCACAGGTGCACGGCGCCATACGTGACGGATTCGCATATGTACAATCTGTCTTTGAGCGGGAGATGAATGGCGTTACGGACAATCCCCTGGTTTTCCCCGACAATGCCGATGTTCTTTCCGGGGGCAATTTCCATGGCGAACCGGTGGCTCTGGCCGCGGATTATCTGGGGATACTCATGGCAGAACTGGCCAGTATTTCCGAAAGGCGCATAGAGCATATGATGGACCCTACCATGAACGAGATGGCCGGCTTCCTGACCACGGAAGGCGGCTTAAACTCCGGCTTTATGATTGCCCATGTTACGGCGGCGGCCCTGGTATCGGAGAATAAGGTGCTTGCTCATCCGGCCAGCGTGGATTCCATCCCCACGTCGGCCAATAAGGAAGACCATGTGAGCATGGGCACCCATGCCGCCCGCAAGGCTCTGAGCATTGTGGAAAACGCGGAATATGTGCTGGCCATAGAACTTTTATGCGCTCTGCAGGCTCTGGATTTTCGCAAGCCTCTCAGTCCGGCAAAGGCCACTAAGGCTCTGCATGACTATGTCCGTAAGAGCATCCCTTTCTGGGACAGGGACAGGCAGATGAATCTGGATATGGAAAAAGCAGTTATGATGCTCCGGCGGGGAGAGGTGCTTGACGTGGCCCGGCAGGGTTGTGACCATGAAATTGTTTGAACGGGTCCGGCCCGTAAGGCTTGAAGCTCATGGCTACGTGCTCTATATTTACACTGAAAAAATAGTATCCGCTTCCCCGGATAAAAACCATTTTTTTGAGAAAGTATTATGAAAAAACTGATTGGCGAAGAAGATATCCGCCTTGCGGCGCGCAAGGGACAAAAGCTAAACGTGGACACGGATACGGTGATCACCCCCGCTGCCCGGGATCTGGCCGCCCGCCTGGGAGTGGTGCTGGAAACGGACGGGATAACGGGAGAACGCTGCCGCTTTGAGCAACGCATCTTTTTAAACAAGCCTTTTCATAAAATAGCCATGGCCTCGGATCATGGGGGCTACTACCTTAAGGAGGAGCTTAAGGGCTTTTTGCGCCAGCATGATTTTATGGTTTTCGATTTAGGCCCGGCCAATGCAAAATCCTGCGACTATCCCGATTATGCCTTTAAGGTAGCGGAGAAAATATCTTCCGGAGAGGCGGATGCCGGAATCATGATTGACAGTGTGGGGATTGGATCGGCTATGGCCGCAAACAGGGTGAGCGGTGTATTGGCGGCCAAATGCAACAATGTAACCGAGGCTAAAAGTGCCCGTGAGCATAACTATGCCAATATGCTGACCCTGGGCAGTAAAATTATCGGCTCCACCGCGGCCCGGGAAATATGCCTGGCTTTTCTCAATACGCGGGGCGGTGCGGAACGGCATAAAAAAAGAATTTCAAAAATTTTAAACCATAAATAAAAAAACGCTTAAAAGTTTGCCGGTTTTTTAGCCGGGCCTAATAAGCGGATAAAAGGACGATGTGTCCTCCGGACACATACGTTCTGTTTTCCCATAAAAAATCGTGGAAAGGTAGAATTATAAAATGAATGATAAAATTGTTGCCGAAGGTTTAACCTTTGATGATGTGATGCTCCTGCCGGCCCGCTCAGCGGTATTGCCGAGAGACGCCGAGCTAAGTACGCGGCTGACCCGTCAGATTCGCCTGAACATTCCCATTGTTTCCGCGGCCATGGATACGGTTACCGAACAGGAACTGGCCATAGCCCTGGCCCGTGAAGGGGGTATAGGCATTATTCACAAAAACATGACCGTGGAGCGCCAGGTGGAACAGGTAGACCGCGTAAAACGCTCCGAAAGCGGTATGATCTATAAGCCGGTTACCCTTGGGCCCAAAAACAGCCTGCGTGACGCCGTGGATATGATGCAGCGCTATCATATTTCCGGAATCCCCGTTACCGAACAGGAAAAACTGGTGGGCATTTTAACCAACCGCGATATCCGGTTTGAAACAAATTTAAGCCTGCCCATTGAAAAACATATGACCCGCAAGAACCTGGTTACCGCTCCCATGGGTACCTCGCTGGAGGAGGCGGAAGCCATTCTGCAGAAACACCGCATCGAAAAGCTTCTTATCGTTAACGACAAAAACGAACTTGTGGGGCTGATTACCGTTAAGGACATCCAAAAAAAGAAGATGTTTCCCCATGCCTGCAAGGATGAACGCGGGCGTTTGCGCGTGGGCGCGGCCACCGGCGTGGGAGAAGACGGCTATTACCGCGCTTCGGCCCTGATTGAGGCGCAGGTGGATGTGCTTGTGGTGGATACCGCCCACGGCCATTCACAGGGTGTTTTGGATGCCGTGGAGGCGATAAAAGCAAAGCATCCCCACATATCCCTGATTGCCGGTAATGTGGCCACTTTTGAAGGCGCCCGTGATTTGATCGAACGGGGCGTTGACGCCGTTAAGGTGGGTATCGGGCCGGGTTCCATCTGCACAACGCGCGTGGTTACCGGAGTTGGGGTGCCGCAGATATATGCCATTATGGAGGCGGCGCGGGCCGCGCGCGAAGCCGGCGTGCCCGTTATTGCCGATGGTGGTATTAAATATTCCGGCGATATCGCCAAAGCTTTGGCCGCCGGGGCGGATACGGTTATGATCGGCGGTCTGTTTGCCGGAACCGACGAAAGCCCCGGCGAGGTGATACTACTGGATGGCCGCAGCTACAAAATGGTACGTGGCATGGGCTCCATCGGCGCCATGCAGGAAGGCAGTAAGGACCGCTATTTCCAGGAGGGGCTGGCGGTGGACAAGCTGGTACCGGAAGGTATTGAAGGACGCGTGCCCTACCGCGGGCCTCTTAGCAGCAGTGTCTTCCAGATGATCGGCGGTTTGCGCTCGGCCATGGGTTATACCGGCAGCAAAACCATTGCGGACTTGCAGGAAAAGGCCCGTTTTGTACGCATCAGTCCGGCGGGATTGCAGGAAAGCCATCCCCATGATGTGATCATCACCAAAGAGTCGCCTAACTACCGTATGCGTTAAACGGAGTGTTTGTCATGCTACAAAAAATTGATCATATTGGTATCGCGGTTGCCGATTTGTCGGCGATTGAAGAAACCATGCGCGAAGGCTTTGACCTTATGCCACACATCCGGGAAACGGTAGCCGATCAAAAGGTGCGGGTGCTGGGTTATCACGTGGGTGACGCCACCATCGAATATCTGCAGCCAACCGCTCCCGATTCTCCCATACAAAAATATCTGGATAAAAAGGGAACGGGAATCCATCACATCGCCTACCGGGTGGACAATTTGCAGGAAACACTAAATACCTTAAAGGAACGCGGTTTTCGTCTGATTGATGAACAACCCCGGGATGGAGCCGAAGGCAAAAAAATCGCCTTTATGCATCCGAAAAGCAGCAACGGGATATTGATAGAGTTGTGTGAAGTCGGGGCCCCCGAATGACACATAAAATCGCCGTACTGGATCGCCTCACCCTGGATGCGGGAGATGTTAGTTGGCACCCCCTGCAAAAGCTGGGAGAATTGTTGCTTTTTGATCAACTGAAAGAAAGCGATTTTAAAAAGCATCTCTCCGGCGTACCGTTTATTTTGAGCAATAAAGTGGTTATTGGGGACGAACATTTGGCGGTGCTGCCTGCTCTGCGCTACATCGGGGTTTTGGCCACGGGTTATAATAATATCGATATTACCGCCGCGCGGATGAGAGGGATTACCGTTTGCAATATACCATCCTACAGCACCTTTTCCGTGGCCCAGATGGTTTTTGCCTACATTTTGCATTTTAGCCAACATGCCGGCTATCATAGCGCCCTGGTCAAGGAAGGGCGTTGGGCCCGGTCGCCCATATTCTGTTTTTGGGAGAAACCTTTACTGGAACTCTCCGGTCGGGTGCTGGGCATAATCGGCTATGGGGCCATCGGCAGGCAGGTTGCGCGGATAGCCCGGGCCTTTGGGATGAAGGTTCTGGTGCATACCCGCTCTTCCTTTAAAACGGATGATGATCAGATTCAGGCCGCGGAGCGGGAAGAGCTTTTTAGCGGGAGTGATTTTATCAGCCTGCATTGTCCCCTGACGGATAAAACCCGCTATATAATCAATGAAAAAACTTTGGCCCTGATGAAGCCGGAAGCAGTATTGATAAATACGGGGCGTGGCGGGCTTATCGATGAAGCCGCCCTGGACAAAGCGCTGAGGGCGCGGCGTATCCGGGCCGCGGCGCTGGATGTGCTGGGTGAAGAGCCCCCGGGGGAAAGGCATCCGCTTATTGAAAATCCGCATACGCTGATTACGCCTCATATCGCCTGGGCCACCCGGCAGGCCCGGCAACGGCTGATAGACCTGGCCGCCGAAAATATCCGTGCTTTTCTTGAGGGAAAGCCCATTAATCGTGTTTTATCCTGACCGTTCTTTTTATTAAAACAGATGGTTTAAAATAAAGTGGAAAACCCAAGCAATCCGGAGGCACTCCCATGAAATATTTTATAGCAATTTTCCTGATGTTCGGTGCTCTGTTGCCGGCTAAAACACCCCCGGCGAAAAAAGAACTTTCCCTGGAAACGATTTTTCAATCGCCCGCCTTTTCTTTGGACTATATCTCCGCTGTTCAATGGTTGCCCGGTAACCGGGGATTAACTTATCTTAAATCCTCGTCGCATAATAAAAAATCTATCTATCTTTTTGATTTAAAGAACAAAAAGGAGCGTCTGTTGATTGACGGCGCCGCGCTTATACGGTCCGGTGAGGAAAAACCCCTTAACTTTAGCTCCTATCAATGGATCGAGAATGGTCAGAAGGTATTGTTTAAAGCGGATGTAAAACGTATCTGGCGCCATTCCACGGTAGCCCGGTATTTTATTTATGATCTGGCTTCGGCTACTTTTCATTCGCTCATTAAAGGCGATCCCTATGTGTCCAATGCCAAAATTTCGCCCGATAAAAAATGGGTGGGGTATGTTAAGAAAAATAACATTTTTGCCTATAACACGGAAAGCGGCCAAACCATTCAACTGACACATGATGGAAACGCCGATATTATTAACGGCGCCTTTGATTGGGTTTATGAAGAAGAATTTGCCATATCGGACGGCTGGCGTTGGTCGCCGGACAGCAAACGCATAGCCTACTGGCGTTTGGATCAGTCGCCGGAACCCACCTTTAGCTGGGTTGACTTTGAGCCGCTTAACGGCCGGGTGGAGACAATACGCTATCCCAAGGCGGGGCAGCATAACGCCCGGGTGAAAATAGGCGTGGTTACCCTTGCCGGCGCCAAAACGCAATGGATGGATATCGGAGAAGAAACAGATATCTACATCCCGCGCCTATCCTGGATGAACGCCGATATTTTGCTTATTCAGCGGCTGAACCGCCATCAGAATAAAATGGAACTGCTGCGGGCCTTGCCCGCCGACGGCACATCCGAAGTCTTGATGGTGGAGGAAGATTCCGCCTGGGTGGATATTCATGATAATTTCTTTTTTGTGGATGACAATCATTTTATATGGACCAGTGAGAGATCGGGTTTTAATCACATCTATCTGGTGGATGCCCGCAACGGCAACACACAGGCCCTGACCGACGGCTCCTGGGAGGTCTCCGACGTGTATGGCGCCAACGCCAACCATATCTATTTCCGCGCCAACAGGGAGCGCAGCACAGAGTGGAACATCTATCGCCTGAACAGAAAGACGGGTGATATTCGTCTGATCGCCCCGGAGGCCGGCGTGCATAGTGCCAACTTTTCTCCCGGTTACAGATTTTTTATTGACAACTGGTCCGCGGCGGACACACCCAACCGCAGCCTGTTAAAGAAGGAGGATGGCGCGCAAATGGCCGCCCTGGTTGAAAATGACCTTAATCTTGAAGACTATGATTTTATCTTTCCCGAATTTGGACAGTTTACCACAAGCGACGGCATAAAGCTCAATACCCGAACTTTTTTACCGGCTAATTTTGATCCGGCAAAAAAATATCCCGTTGTGATATACGGCTATGGCGGTCCGGCCTCACAGATTGTCGTAAACCGCTGGGGACGTACGCGCGAGGTCTGGTTTTCATGGTTGGCAAAGGAGGGCTATATGGTTTTTACCCTGGATAACCGGGGCACCGGCGCCCGGGGCAAGGCCTTTAAAAACCTGGCCTATGGGGATCTTTCAAAGTATGCCGTTAAAGATCACATCGAAGGTGCAAAATATCTGGCCACGCTGCCGTATGTGGATAAGGAGCGTATTGCTATTTGGGGCTGGAGCGGCGGCGGCTATTTAACATTGAACTGTATGTTCCGCGGGGCTGAATATTTTAAGGTGGGCATGGCCGTGGCTCCGGTAACGGACTTCCGCCTGTATGATACCATTTGGACAGAACGCTACATGGGGCTGCCCGGTGAAAATAAGGCGGGTTACGATGCGGCCAATACATTGAATTACTACCGGAATTTAAAGGGAAAGCTTTTGATTGTCCACGGGACAGCCGATGACAATGTCCATTTTCAAAACACCATGCAGCTGGCAAAGCGTTTACAACGATCGGCCCTACAGTTCGATCTTATGGTCTATCCCGGTTTAAACCATGCTTTAAACGCACCGAACAGCTATCTGCACCTCTTTACAATGATGAGTAATTACCTGAAAAAAAATCTGTAGGGCGGGGCGCGCGGAAATAAATCCTTTTTTATCCGAAAAATGTTCAATTTTGGGTAGATTTATATAGTTTCACTTATTAAATTAACTGATGTTACGATAAGTTAAACTAATATGACAAGCGTAAAGACCTTATGAGAACACTAAACGATTTAAAGCCGGGTGAAACGGCCGTAATTGACAGCTTTACGGAGAATGACGCGGATATGGATTACCTGATGGAATTAGGGGTAATGGAAGGCACGCCGGTTGTGTTTGTAAAAAGCGCCCCCCTGGGGGACCCGATCGAAATAGATGTACGTGGGTATCATCTTTCGCTGCGCCGCTCCCGCGCCCGGTGTATTCGCGTTAATTGATTGACGGAAGTTCATGAATCCCTCCGAAAACGTATCCTCGCCGCGCCGTGGGCTGACCGTGGCCCTGGTGGGCAATCCGAATACGGGTAAAACATCCGTTTTTAACAGTCTGACCGGACTGCATCAGAAAGTGGGCAACTATCCCGGTGTAACCGTGGAAAAGAAAACCGGCAGCTTTACCTTCAACGATACCGATGTGGAGTTGATAGACCTGCCCGGTTTATATAGTCTGGTTCCAAAATCGCTTGATGATAAAATTGCCAGCGACATCTTAACCAACCCTAAAAATAAAATTTCCGTCATCGATATTATTGTGCTGGTGGCGGATGCTTCCAATTTAAATCGCAATCTCTATCTGCTGACCCAGATCATGGATATCGGTAAGCCGGTTATTCTTGCCCTGAATATGATGGATGTGGCCAAAAGAAATGGTCTGAAGATCGATGTTGCCTGTTTGCAGGAAGAACTGGGTGTTATGGTGGTGCCTGTTGTAGCCAAAAAGAATAAGGGTATTGACGAACTGCGGCGGGGGATTGTTACCCTGGGCGGGAAACAGGATACCCTTAAAACCCGTCATTTGGTTGTGGAAGAAAAATTCTCCCGGGTGCTGCAACCGGTCTGTGACTATTTGAAGGAAAATACATACTATAGCGAGGGCTACTGCCGATCTCTGGCCATTCGCTTTGTTTCCAGTGATGACGCCATCAAGTATCTTGAAGGCGAATGGAGCCGGAGCCTGGATAGCGCCCGTCTGAAAAAGCTTATCGGCACGGCCCGTAAGGAACTGGAAGCCCTGGATATAAACTGGCATATGGCCGAGGCGCGTTTACGCTATAAATGGATAGACCGTATGCTCGGTCGCTGTGTTACCCGCAATGATATCATTTCGTCCGATATTTCGGTACGTCTGGACAAAATATTAACACACTCCGTTTTAGGGCCGCTTATCTTTCTGGCGATCTTTGCCGCCATCTTTCAGACCATATTTTCTTATGCCGAAGTGCCCATGAACTGGATTGACAGTGGCATGCATGAACTGGGTTTGCTGGCCGCCCGCCTTATACCACCGGGATTATTACAAAGCCTGGTGATTGACGGCGTTATTGCCGGGGTGGGAGCGGTTCTGGTTTTTTTGCCTCAGATACTGGCGCTGTTTTTCTTTTTAGGGATATTGGAAGATACCGGGTATATGTCCCGTGTGGCTTTTATGATGGACCGGGTTATGCGTGGCGCCGGTCTTTCGGGCCGCAGCGTGATTCCGCTGCTCTCATCCTTTGCCTGCGCCATCCCCGGTATTATGGCCACGCGTACTGTTCATGACTGGAAGGAACGGCTGATAACCATTCTTATCGCTCCTTTTATGAGTTGCAGTGCCCGGCTTCCGGTATATGTGCTGATCATCGGCGCTTTTATACCCGCCGGCTCTGTATTTGGCGTAATATCCTACAGTGCCTTAACCCTTTTGTCGCTCTATCTGCTGGGTATCCTGGCGGCGGCTGTGTCCGCTTATGTCTTTAAAAAGACGATAAAAGGGGCGGGCCGTCCCTCTTCCTTTGTTATGGAACTGCCTCCGTATCGCCGGCCATCCCTGCGTTGGACGGCGCTTCAGATGGTGGAACGGGCCCGTTTGTTTGTTACCGACGCCGGCAAAATCATTCTGGCGGTAACGATTGTATTATGGTTTTTGGCTTCCTTTCCAAGGAGCGGAGGACAGACGGATGACAACGGTTTTGCCAAAACGCCCATCGAGCAAACCTATGCCGGGCGCTTTGGAAAAACCCTGGAACCATTGATCAAACCATTGGGCTTCGACTGGAAAATCGGAATCGGTCTGATAACCTCCTTTGCGGCGCGCGAGGTTATGGTGAGCACGCTGGCCACCATTTACAATCTGGAAGATGCCGATGAAGGCTCCGTGGATTTAAGACAGGCCCTGGTCTCCGATACCGACCCGCAAACAGGAAAACCGCTGTACACCATCTGGACGGCGCTGTCACTGCTGGTTTATTATGTACTCGCCATGCAGTGCATGGCCACCGTGGCCATTGTAAAGCGGGAAACAAACAGTTGGCGCTGGCCGGCCCTGATGATATTTTATATGACCTCCCTGGCTTATCTGGCTTCGTTCACCGTCTATCAAATCGGAAAAATATGGGGGTAGGGATGGAATGGAATAATGAATATCTGGTAGTGGGCCTTATTGTGGTGCTGGCCGCCTGGTATACGGTGAAAGGCGTTATAAGGCAATTCTCGGAAGAAGACCATGGCGCGTGTTCCGCTTGTGCCCTTGACCCCAAATCGTCTAAACAGCCTCAACGACGCTTTAGGGTTTAACGGTTGCGTTTTATACGTTCTTCCGCGGTTTTACGAATCCGCTCGGCAATGGCCGGATATTGTTCCAAAACAAAATTAAAGGTTTCCCTTTCCAGCATATACAGGTCGCAGTAGCTGGCAGCCACAATGGTCGCGGTGCGCGGTTCCTTTTGGATGAGGGCAATTTCACCGAAAAAGGTGCCCTCGCGCAGGGTAAAGGTATTATCGGGATGCGCTTCCGTATGGCCTTGCAGTTTTCCCTTTATGACAATGTACATCTCATTGCCTTCCTCCCCCTCGCGGATGATATAATCACCGGGCGTGGCCAGAACCGGTTTTAAGCGAAAGGCAATAGCATCCAAAAAGGCGTCGTCGGCGCCTTTGAACAGAGGTATCTTATCCAGTATTTTCCGTTTCAGGTGGCGCTCCACCTCCTCGCGCAGGGATTTGGGCAGGCCCTCAAGGAATTCGGACTCGGAATGGCCCATCCTTTTTTGCCAGAGATAGGCATAGTAGTCCCTGATTTTATTTTGCAAGCCGGCGGGCAGGTCGCGATAACGTACAAAGGCTTTAAGCTGCTCCATATTGTTTTGAAAAGCAGCCTTGGCCGGATCACGGGCCGCCAGAATGTGAGCGACGTTACCGATCACATAGCCGTATACACCCACTCCAAAAACCATCACCATCATGGAATAGAGTGTTTCTATATTATTGGTGGGCACAATATCGCCGTAGCCCACGGTGGTTAAAGTGACCACGCTCCAATAGAGGGAACGGACATAGAGGGTAACAGCGTCGTTTATCCCCTCAAAATGATGCAGACCCAGCCAACCGCAGGCCAGCCAGTGGGTGACGATGGCAATCCAGAAAAGAAAAAATCCCAATCGCTGATAATCGCTAAAGCGCACGGTCTGGCGGTTCCAATAACTTTGGTATTGGGCCACGCGCACCATTTTAACCAACTGAATCATACCCAAATAAGGCGAAAAGGAGAACAGTCCCAACGGCAGGGCGCCGATAAAATCAACAGCCAGATAGGGGATGGAATGGTGCTTTTGAAATACGCCATGGGCCTCGTCACTCTTTTGCCGCTCACGATAACTTTGGACATTTCGGATAAAATCCAAAAACAGTATAAGGGAGGTCACGCTGTAAATATAAATAATGTACTGTGTTTTAATCGGCAAGACCATCTCCAGCGGAAGCAGAATGGCAATAAGAGCCGTGGCGATACTGCTGGTTACGTCAAGAATCAAATTATACTGTTTCATAGTTTATCCTAAGTTCGGCGCTTAAACCCCTCGCCCAGCACCTCGTGAACGGTGCTGATAATTACGAAAGCCTCGGGATCGATTTGCTGAATACGCTCCTGAAGCCCCGGAAGCTCCCGGCGGGTAATAACGGTCATCAAAATATCACGGTCGGTATTGAGATAAAGTCCGCGTCCCTTAAAGGCTGTGGCCCCGCGGTTCATGTCATGCAGAATGGCCCGGCCAATCTCCCCGCATTTTTCCGATATTATCCAGGCGGAACGGGCGTAGTCAAAACCGTCTAACAACATATCCACTATGCGGGAGAGAATAAAAGTAAGCAAAAAGGCATAAAAAGCCAAGGAGAGCGCCGGTCTTTCGGGAGAAAGGTCTTTAAGCTCGATCACGACAGTGGCCAGTGAAATAATAATGACATTCAGGAAAATAATCGACTGTCCCGGCTTAATACCGTAGCGCTTGTGAAGAATGGCGGTAATGACATCCGCGCCGCCTATTGTGCCACGATGCCGCAGTACCAGCCCCATGCCCACACCCAGCAGAGCGGCGCCGATTACCGTGAGAAAGAAAAAATCATGATGCAGCAGATCCAGAATCGGGGCGCTGCTGTTCCATTTAATAAAATCCAGACCCGGTATATCGCCGCGAAAGAGGTCGATACTGAAAGCGCTTACACTGAAGCCGAAAACGGTGCGGGCGGCAAAAGTGCCGCCCAGTTCCCGCATCCCCCATAAAAAAAGAGGGATGTTCATCAGCCACAAAGAAAGCCCCACGGGTATGGCCCCGTCGCTCAGATAGTGGATAGCCATGGCCACGGCGGAGATACCGCCCGGCACCACACGGGCGTCTATTAAAAAGACCGATATGGAAATTCCCATGAGCATGGCGCCTATAAATATGGCCACATAATCACGGATTGTTTTATGAGATAAGATTTTTTGCATTAAAATTCCCGAAGTTTAAGAATGAAAATTAAAACCGCAGATAATAGGAAGTTTTATGCAAAGAATCAATCCCTGCCCGTTATGGAAACAGGCAGGGAGCGAAAAGAGGCTTTTTAGGCGGGTAACTGTCGCAGCGCGTCAAAAAAAAGTTCGCTGTACGTCGGGTTGGCCGCATGAAACTTTTTATAATAATTCACAGGCTTAAGGCTGTCCATTATCAGTGCGGCCGGAGTAATTATTTCCGCGGCATGGGGGCCCAGAACGGCGACGCCGCTTAGCAGGCCTCCGCTGTTTACGGCCAGCTTTATCCAACCGCTGCTATTGGAAATATGACTGATCATGGAATAGGTGTAAGAGGTCAGGTGTGTTTTTATATCCGGCCCTTGCAACACGCCCACTTGTGCCAGTCCGGGTTCGGTATATACGGCGGATATGACATTCTTTTCATCAAAAGGCTCCACTTCTTTCCCGGCCGCGTGGGCGCCCGCGATATAGGCCTGGGCCATGGCCCGGTTGGCGGTTTTCCGGGGATTAACCACATCGCCCACAGCATAGATCGTTTCAAATTGAGTACGGCCAAAGGGGTCGGTTGTCAACCTTACCTCCCCGGAAGGATCATCATGCAGAACGCCAAGTCCAAGGCGTTTGATATCCGGAACGCGTCCAACGGCCACAAAGGCCATTTCCGTGGTGATCGTTTCACCCCCGGTGGTTTCAACCGTTACATGATCGGCATGGCGGTGAATGGCGCTGACCGTTGCCGGTTCATGCATGGTTATGCCGGCGTTAAGCAATGTTTTTTTCAGCAGAGCGCTCATCTCCCTGTCAAAGCCGGGTAAAAGACCATAACTATCCACAAACCACTCTACCCTTAAGCCCAGGGAAGAAAAGAGATAAGCGAATTCGGTTCCGGTAACGCCGCCGCCGATTACGGCCAGAGTTGAGGGCAGCTCTCTTAAAGCGCTCATAAATCGGGGAGCGATAACCCGTTTGCCGTCGGGCTTTAAACCATCGGGGAAGAGGGGAATGGAACCGCCGGCGATAATCGAGGCATCCGGACAGAGCTCTTCCAGCTTTTCATTCCTGGGACCGAGCACGTCAATCCGTCCGGCATGCATGTAGCGGGCCTGTCCCTTAATCAGACGAACGCCAAGCTGCTCCAACAGATGGTTGTTGTGGGCGGCCCAGCTTTCCCGGGCGCGTTGAATTTCTCTGCCGGGTAAGGTATGGTCTGAAGGGAGCTTTCCTTTATTAGCTCCTTGCGCATATTGCAGCCATATTTTGCCTGGTAAAAGACTATGCCAGGCGGCCCGTCCACCCGGCTCTTCATCGCTGATCAGGGTAACCCGCGCGCCATGCAACGCCGCCGAGCGCGCCGCCTCCAAACCGGCGGGACCTGCGCCAATAACCACAACATGCTTTTCCATGAGAACCTCGTTTGTGCTTTTTTATGTTGGATGTAAAGAGGGCACCGGGGATACACATCTTATCCGCGAATCGGCCTCCATAACCCATCCCGGCGGAAAATAAAAAAAGAGCCGCGGCTTTTTCTTTGCCAATCATTACCGATATAATAAAACATGGGCTGTTGCGGGTTCCTGTGTAAAATTAATATTTGACAACCCGCCTGATATGATTTATTATGACATTCATCCAAAAATGAGAAGAATATGAATACCAGCGAAGCTTTAAAACGGATTGCCGGCAGAATGCAAAAATCCATTAAGGAAACAAAGGTTTTATACACGCAATGTATAGGTGTGATGAACGATCATCTGGTGGAACGCAATCATTTTAATATTCCCCGGCTGGGAACGTTCGGAAGCGTGGAACGCAAGGAGCGGCAGGCATATAATCCGCATTTTAAGAAAAAAATGCTTATTCCCCGCAAGGTGAGCGTTTTTTTTAAACCGTCCCGTACCCTGAAGGAAGAGATCAAGTAAGGACAGCTTTATGCATGAGAAAATATCCTTTAAAAGATTGATAGAGGACATATCCGCCCGGGGCGGTGTGTCGCAAAATCTCAGTCGTCTGTTCGTTCGTGAAATGGCCGCTGTCATCAGGGAGGGTCTGCTTGAGGACGGGGTGGTGCAACTGAGCGGTTTAGGTATCTTCCGCCTGAAAAATATTGGCGAACGTTCCGGGCGCGATCCTGTAACTGGTCAGGCCATCACGATTCCGGCCCATCGTAAGGTCTATTTTAAGCCTGAAAAAAGGTTAAGGGAATTGATAAATACGCAATATGCCCATTTAAAACCCTTACCCCTGGAGCCCGCTCCGGAAACGAAAACAGAAGCCGACGCTTTTAACCGCTTTTTAAATGATTCCTTTGTGGATGGCGCCATCGAAGCAAAAGTGGACACTGAAGAGACTCCTTTGATGTCCCGGGCCGCCGGTGAGCCGAAAAGCAGCCCGGAGAAGGAGATTAAATATGCTCCGGCGATTGTGCACAAAGGCCCTCTGCCTGTGGGAACAGGGGAGAAGAAAACATCACCGCCGGAAGAGGAAAGTCACTCACGCAAGGGGCTTTATGCCACTATATTTGTAATCCTGTTGCTCATTTTTGTTTATATGAATTATAAACCCGAAGACGACGGTTCCCGCGCGGAAGAGCAAACAGTGTCGACGCTCGCTCCTCAGGCCGGGGTAGAAACCGTTGTCGGTAATGAAAAAAAACAAAAAGCGGAGGACATGCCAAAGACGCCCCCGTTATCCAAACCGGCGCCGGAGGCGGAGTCCGTAAGTAAAAGAAGCGCGCGTAGTCATCTTACCCGGCACGGTGAAAGCCTGTGGCGTTTGGCCAGGCACTATTATGATAACGGTTATTTATGGCCGCTGCTTTACGAGGCCAATCATGATAAAATTGAAAATCCGGACTTTTTGGTTAGGGGACTTACCCTGAAGATTCCTGCACTTGAGGGCAGCTTTAAAAAGCCTACGGAAGCGGACAGGGAAATGCTGGCCCTTGGGCATCTGCGGGCCTATAAGGCCTACCGCCAACGCAACCATGACGAAGCCGTGGATCATCTGCGCGTAGCTTTCAGGTACGCGCCGGAGCTTATCAACTCTTATGCCGACGAAATTGACAGCCGGGACGGGCTGGTTCTTTCAAATATTCCCTAAACACCGATCCCGGGCGCATTACGTTTGCATATCTATAAAAACATACGGCGCCGGGAGAGAGATTTACACAAAATTTTTCATTAAATAAGATGGGAGGAGCGTTATGGCCTTGTCAATCCAGGAAGCCCGCTCGCTTATCAGGGATGTCCGGCAGACGCTTATGGAAAAGAGAAATGTTGTGGCCACCGGAATAGGATATAAGCATGTAGACGGAAGGAAAACCGACACCCTGTGCCTGGTCTGTTCGGTGGAACATAAGCAGAACTTACAAAGCCTGTCCTTAAACGAACGCATTCCCGCAGAGATTGACGGCCTGCCGACCGATGTGTTTGCCACCGGGCCGTTGAGTATTTTTCAGAATCACAAGGCGCGTCATCGCCCGGCGATGGGCGGTATCAGTCTGGGGCATTATGCCATTACGGCGGGCACGCTTGGCTGCACGGTAATGAAAGATGGCGAAAAATACATCCTTTCCAATAATCATGTCATGGCCAACAGCAACGACGCTTCAATCGGCGATGATATCCTGCAACCCGGACCCACCGACGGAGGCAGCCGGCAAAATGATGTTTTGGCACGGCTGAGCGATTTTGTGCCCATCCGTTATGATAATGAGCCGGACCCCGGCGGAAACGGGGGCGGAGACAGCGGATGCGCCATCGCCAATGCCTCGGCACATATTCTAAACGCCCTTTCGGCCATGGCCGGGCGCAAGTCGCGGCTAAAGGCCGTCTATGAGCCGCGGGCCGCCGATAATCTGGTAGATGCCGCCATCGCCAAACCACTCAATCAGGATGATTTATTGACGGATATTCTGGAAATTGGTTCAATCAGCGGGGTGGCCGAGGGCCTTTTAGGTATGGATGTTAAGAAAAGCGGAAGAACGACAGCCTATACCGAAGGGCAGATTTTACAGATTGATGTCACATCCCAGGTAAGTTATGGCGCGGGAAAGACCGCCACGTTTGTGGATCAGCTTATGGCCGGCAACATGAGCGCCGGCGGGGACAGCGGCAGCGCCATATTAAATACCAATAACGAAATCGTGGGACTGCTGTTCGCGGGTAGCGCCAACTCCACCATCATCAACAGAATACAAAATGTTTTTGAACTGTTGAATATCGGGCTGCCCGGATGAATGGCGCGGACGCCCTGGAAAGGGCCAAAAGGGTAAAACGGGGGCACGAAAGCAGCTGGCTGGCAATAAGCAATGTTGTATCCATAGGTATCGGTGAAATTGATAATACTGCGGGGATTATCATAGGGGTTCGCAATCATCCGGAGTCGGTCAGAGAGAAAGTTCCCCCTAAGATAGATGGCGTGCCGATAGTAATCAAAACCGTTCGTGAATTAAAGGCTTTATAAGGGGCTCTGATTCTATTCACTCTAGCCGCCTCTTTAAAGGTCGTAATGTCTGGTTCCGATAGTCATTCCATAAGCAACAGGAGTGTACCATGGAAGCAGCAGTACAGACGGACCAACGGACGGAACGCATAGAGCGTATTCTTAGTGCCATTAACGATTCCGACTTATCTTCCATAAAGTCCGTTGTGGGCAATATTATCCGTTTAATTAACAATCCAAAGTCCACCGCCAGGGATTTAAAGGATATAATAAGCATAGACCCCCCCTTAACCGCGAAAATACTGCGGGTTTCGAATTCATCTTTTTATGCCGCCCAAACAAAGATTGACGATGTGGGCAAGGCGATTGTCTGGGTAGGTTTCAATACGGTGCGTGAGCTGGCCCTGCGCCAAAAAGCCTGTGAATTGTTTGACCGGGATGAAGCCATAGAAGGCTACCGCCGCTCCGAGTTATGGGCCTATAGCGTAGCCACGGCGCATTTTGCAAAAATGATCTATCGCCGTGAGTTTGGCAAAACCGGTGATAATATCTATTCCGCCGGACTGTTGCATAAAATCGGTTTAATCGCCGAGGAGCAGTTTTTAAGAAAAGCCTTTACCAAAATCCTGCATCTTGCCAATAGCAAGGGCGAACATCTTTCCCGTATTGAGGAAAAGGTTTTTGGTTTTAATCACGCCTATTTGGGCAGGGAAATAGCCCGGAACTGGAATCTCCCTGAAGAAATCATTAGCTGCATCGCCTATCACACCAACCCCTTTGAGGCACCCGAGGAGCACTTTGAAATAACGGCCGTTATGCATGTTGCCGCCATACAATGCCATTTTGCCCAGATTGGCTACTATAGCGCCACACTCTTTGATGATGAACTGTATACCCGTTGTTTGGAAGCATTGAATCTGGAGCAGGAGTCATTAAACATGATTATCCAGGAAGGACAACTGGAGATAGCGGAAATGCTGGAGAAAGGCGCATTATAGATGGAAGCCGTTGTTAAGGATGACACGACCCTGCTTCTGGAAAAGCGAATTAAGCATTTGGAAAACGAGTTAAAACTCACCCGCCGCGAAAAGGATGAGGCCACACAAAAGTATTTTGAGTTTTACGCGCAAATGGATAATCTGGTTAAGGAACGAACGGCAGAACTTCAACAGACACAGAATGCCCTGGAAGAGAAAAACCGTTCTCTGGAGGATGCCCTGAAGCTGGTACAAAATGCCAATGCCATACGCAGCGGCTTTCTGGCCAATATCAGCCATGAACTGCGCACACCGCTTAACGCCATTCTCGGCTTCTCTCAAATTATTTATGAAGAGGAGAAAAAAGAAAATAACGGTCCGGCCAGCTACATAAAACAAATTATACATTCCGCGCACAAACTTACCGATTTAATTAATGATCTTATTTCCCTGAGCAAGTTGGAGGCGGGACAGCTTGTGCTTGAAAAAAAAGAAGTGAGCCTGGGCGAAATATTGAATACCTGCCGGGAGGATCTGTTTAAAAAAATCAAAGAAAAAAATATTGATTTTAAAAAAGTTGTCCCTGATGAAGATCCGGTTTTATTGATAGATGACTATCATGTCAGGCGTATAATATTTCACCTTGTGGACAATGCCCTGAAACATACAACAGACGGGGAAATTATTTTTGAATCGAAAATTCTATCCTTAAGTAAGGAGAAGGCGACTCTTTCCCTTTCAATAAAGGATAGCGGTACGGGAATTCCTGAAGGTCATCTGGAAAAGATAAAAAACTATTTAAGCAATCCGCCGTCATCGGCGGATGTGAGTTATGAGGGGTTGGGTATCGGACTGGTACTTTGCCGCCTGATTGCCGATGAAATGGATGGTACTCTTGAAATTGACAGCGCGGTAGGAGAGGGAACGGAAGTCCGGCTTCATCTCAGGAATATCAAGGTTGTACGACTTAACGCCTCTGCCGAAAAAACAAACAAGGATTCGGATGTTCCGGAAAAGGTATGCCGGAAATTTCTTGTTGTTGATGATACGGTTGAGAACAGCATCCTTATTCAGCGCTTTTATGAAACAAAAGGATACACGGTATGGGGAGCTCCTTCCGTTGAAAAAGGGTTGGAACTGGCGAAAAAAAATAAACCTGAATTGATACTCATGGACATAAACATGCCCGGAAAGGATGGATATGAAGGTTTACGGCTTTTTAAATCCGATAAAGCCCTTGCCCATATTCCG
Organism: Calditrichia bacterium; assembly: GCA_026991535.1. Lineage (GTDB taxonomy): Bacteria > Calditrichota > Calditrichia > Calditrichales > J004 > J004. The sequence goes on from JALXBH010000247.1 coordinate 38,423, forward strand.
ATAATCGCCTTTTCCGCCAGCAACGACAACAGGGATATAGAAAAGGCCCGACGGGCCGGTTTTGATGAATATCTATTAAAGCCGGTGGATTTTAATACGCTTGATGACCTGTTACATCAATATGGCGGACATCATTCGGAAGACATTATACCTGCGGTAACAAAGAGCAAGTCTTCCATTGATTTTAGTGGTTATCCATTGTTGGCCGACCTAGTGGAACGTTATGAACAGCATATAAACGGGCCGGTATTAAGCGAGATTAAGGATACTCTGATTAAAGTAGGAGAAATAGTGTTTGCCTATAAAAGTGAGGAGTTGGCACATTGGTTTGAAAAAATGTCCAAGGCGCTTATTCAATTTGATATGAGTTACTTAAAAACTCAGTTTCAGGTTTTGACAGATACATATACAAAAAGAGAAAAATAAAATGAAGAATTTGATACTTATCGTTGATGATGTTGCCGAAAATATTCAGGTTTTGGGAAAAATACTTTCCGATGACGGTTATGATATTGCTGTTGCGCAAAACGGTATGGATGCCCTGGAAATGGTGGAAAATGTTAAGCCGGATTTGGTTTTACTCGATGTGATGATGCCCGGAATGAATGGTATCACCGTTTGCCGGAAATTAAAGGAAAAAGAGCAATACACCAATCTTCCGGTTTTGTTTATTTCGGCAAAGTCCAGTACAGAGGATAAGCTGGAAGGATTTAATGCCGGAGGTGCGGATTATATCGCCAAGCCGTTTGACAGCGCGGAAGTGCTGGCCAGAGTTAAAACCCATCTAAAACTCCGCGAAGCAATGGAGCAGGTAGAGCAATACAATAAAAATCTTGAGCATCTTCTGCGTGAAAGAACTAAAAGTTTAATCACAGCCGAACGAAATGCCGCCTTCAGCCTCTTTAGCCAGGGTATCGTGCACAATCTGAAAAACCCCATAACCATCATTTCCAACGGGGTTCAGCTTCTGGAAATGAAATATGAGATGTTGCCCCTGGATGACAACTCAAATCCCGAGTCAATATCACAATTGAAAGAGTTTATCGATTATTCCAGTAAATATTATAAAAAATTTCATAACGCCAACAATCAAATGCTAAATATGCTCAACAATCTCATGGCCAAGGTGCGCAGTGACTCCGAAATAGATGCGCGTGTTTTGAATCTGAATGAATTGCTGGAACAGGAAATTCAATTCTTTAACGCTGATTTACAATTTAAACACAGCACCAAAAAGAATATTGAGCTGACATCGGAACCTCTTTATGTAAAGGTTGTACCGGGGGAAGTAAACCAGATATTCCAAAATCTGTTGCGTAATGCGCTGGACGCCATGTATGACCAGGAGGATGCCCGCATTGATATCCGAACATACCGTAAAGATACACGAGCCTGCTTCTCCATCAGGGATAACGGTCCGGGTATTCCCCGGGAGGTTCAGGAAAATATCTTCGATCCCTTTTTTACAACCAAGCCCAAGGCCGGGAGCGGCGACGGGCCAACCGGGACAGGACTGGGCCTTTATATGGTAAAATCCCTGGTTGAAAACTATGAAGGGGTGTTGACGCTGAACAGCGAGCCGGGACAAGGAACCGAGTTTATTGTCAGCTTCCCCTATGTGAAGCCCACATATTCCGTCAATTAAATTTTCTCTTTCTTAAAAGGGCCGGAACTTTTAAATTGGCGCTTCCACATAACAGCGAGGCGTCATGTCCGGGATATATCGTATCTTTGTAGAAAAAAAAAGCGGCTATGATCAGGAGGCCAAAAACCTGCTCCATGATTTTCAGCATTTCCTTCAAATTCCATCCGTAAAAAATGTTCGTTTGTTCAATCGCTATGATATAGGAAATATTCCGCAAGAGATATACCTGCGGGCCCGGGACACCATCTTTGCGGATGTGGTTCAGGACCGGGTTTATGAAGAAGAACTGCCGTCCATGGGCGAAGATTTTTTGTTGGCCGTATCCTATCAACCGGGACAGTTTGATCAAAGAGCGGATTCCGCCGAGCAATGTATCCGGATTTTGGATAGCCGCCAGGAGCCATCGGTTAAAAGTGCGCGGGTCATCGCCGTTTTTGGGCGAATGTCTTCCGGGGATAGGGCGAGGATAGAAAAATATTGCATCAATCCTGTGGACTCCCGTAAAGCCGGGCTGGAAAAACCTTCCACGTTAAAGGATGATTACAATGAACCGGAAAAGGTTCCTTCTGTAGAGGGATTTATCTCTGCCGACGGAAAAGAACTGGAAAAATTCCGCAGTGAGCTGGGTTTGGTTATGACCGTGGAGGATCTGGCTTTTTGCCGGGATTATTTTAGGGACAATGAGAATAGAGAGCCCACAAAAACAGAACTGAAGATGTTGGATACCTACTGGTCCGATCATTGCCGGCATACCACATTTTTGACGGAAATAAAATCGGTGGAGTTTGAGGAGACGGAGCTTACCGTTCCCATCCGTGATGCCTACCGGGACTATCTTACTTCACGCTCCCGCGTATACGGTTCATCAAGGCGTGCCGATTGTTTGATGGATCTGGCTACGATATGTATGAAGGAACTCGGTAAAGAGGGAAAACTACCGGAATTGGAACTCAGTGATGAAATAAACGCCTGTACGATCCGTATAAAAATCGATACTCCTTCTGGTGAGGAAGAGTGGCTGATTCTCTTTAAAAACGAAACACATAACCATCCCACGGAAATTGAACCCTTTGGAGGCGCTGCCACCTGTCTTGGCGGAGCCATACGCGATCCTTTGTCGGGCAGAGCCTATGTCTATCAGGCCATGCGTCTTACCGGAAGCGGCGATCCCCGGGCACCCCTGGAGGATACCCTGCCCGGAAAGCTGCCCCAGCGTACGATCACTACCATGGCGGCAAAGGGGTATAGCTCCTATGGCAACCAGATCGGCTTAAATACAGGTCTGGTACGGGAAATATATCATCCGGGCTATATTGCCAAGCGGATGGAGATAGGGGCGGTGGTGGGCGCCGTGCCCGCTAAGCAGGTGCGTCGTGAAAAACCCCGCCCCGGGGATTATATCATCTTGGTCGGAGGGGCCACCGGCCGGGACGGTATTGGAGGGGCTACCGGCTCTTCCCGGGCTCATGATGACACGGCCCTGGAAAAAAGCGCCGAGGTACAAAAGGGCAATGCTCCCGAGGAGAGAAAACTACAACGCCTGTTTTCAAATCCACGTTTTAGCAGGCTTGTAAAAAAAGCAAATGACTTTGGCGCGGGAGGCGTATCCGTGGCGGTTGGAGAGCTGGCCGATGGTCTTGATATTGATCTGGACAGTTTGCCAAAAAAATATGAAGGCCTGGATGGCAGCGAACTGGCCTTGTCGGAATCGCAGGAAAGAATGGCCGTGGTCATTTCCGCCGGAGATTATGAGGATTTGCTGACTTTGGCGGATGCTGAAAATGTGAACGCGGTTAAAATAGCGGTGGTTACGGAGGCAAAACGGCTTAGAATGAAGTGGAAGGGCCGCCATATCGTTGATATTGCCCGTTCATTCCTTGATAGCAATGGTCTGAGACAAAACAGCAAGGTATATATTAAGGCACCTTCAGGGGATGCCTATCTGCATCCGCGTAAACATTACCGTCCTGCGGAGGAACCCCGGAGTTGGCTGGAGCTCATGGCGGATATAAATATATGCAGCCAACGGGGACTTGTGGAACAGTTTGATAATTCCATCGGTACGCTGAACATCCTGAACGCCTTTGGTGGTAAAAATCTGGCTACTCCTGCGGAAGCCATGGTCTCCCGCCTGCCCTTTACCGAAAGCGAGACTGCCACGGCCATGAGCTGGGGATTTGATCCCTTTCTCTCAGAGTGGTCCCCCTTCCACGGAGGGATATACGCGGTGATGGATTCCGTGGCCAGGCTTGTTGCCGTTGGGGTCAAGGTGGATGATATCTATTTCACGTTTCAGGAGTATTATGAAAAGTTAGGCTCCGATGCTTCGCGCTGGGGCAAACCCTATGCGGCCTTGTTGGGCGCCTATCGGGTGCAAAAGGCTCTCGGGCGGGCCGCCATAGGCGGTAAGGACAGCATGTCCGGTAGTTTTAAGGATCTGCATGTTCCGCCGACCCTGGTCTCTTTTGC
>JALXBH010000248.1 GCA_026991535.1 Calditrichia bacterium
GAGATCGAGCAAACCTGCGAGCGGGTGGTGATCATCAATCAGGGCCGGGTGGTGGCCGAGGACACTCCGGAAAACCTCACCGCGCGCCTGGCCGGGGGAGAACGGATTTTACTGACCGTGGCCGGAGACGAAGAAAAATGGCGCCGGGTTACCGAAAAGGTAGACGGTGTGCGCGGTGTGGAAATCGTTCCCGCCGACGGCGGCCTGCTGAACATAAAGGTGGAAAGCGAACGTGATATCCGCAAGGAACTGGCCCGGCTGACCGTTACCAATGATATGGATTTACTGGAACTGAAAAAGGAAACATTTACGCTGGAAGATATTTTCCTGCATCTTATCACCAAAGAGGAGGCTGCCTGATGCAAGCGATAAATGCCATTTTTAGCAAGGAGTTCAAGTCCTATTTCTATTCTCCGACCGCCTATATTATTCTGGCCCTGTTTACGGCCCTGGGCGGCGTCTTCTTTTACCTTACCGTCAGCGGATTTGTGCAGGCATCCTTTATGGATCAGATGCGCGCCGCGCAATACCGCATGGCTCCGCAGACGTTGAATGTGAACCTGATGGTCATCCGACCCTATTTTTACAATCTGGCCCTGATAAGCCTGTTTATCCTGCCCACCATCACCATGCGCCTGTACGCGGAGGAAAAACGCACCGGCACGGTGGAGCTGTTATACACCACCCCGATAAGCCCGGCTCAGATCATCACGGGTAAGTTCCTGGCCGCTCTGTTGTTTTATGTGGTGCTTCTTTTGCCGACCATGTTGTTCCAGGCCCTGCTGTTTATTTACGGTTCACCGGAAATCTGGCCCGTGATCAGCGGTTATGCCGGCCTGATATTGATGGGCGCGGCCTATATCAGCATGGGGCTTTTTATTTCCACCACCACAGAGAACCAGATGATTGCCGCCATCGGCGGTTTTGGTATGTCATTGCTTTTGTGGGTGGTCGGCTGGGGCGCTCAGTTTGCCGGTCCGTTCATCGGCGATATTTTAAATTATATCTCTATTATCAATCATTTTGAAGATTTTGCCCAGGGCGTGATAGATACCAGCCATGTGGCCTACTATATTCTGTTTGTCAGTCTGGGGATATACTTTTCCCTGAAGACGGTGGAATCGGTTAAATGGAGAGCATAGGAGAGATAAGCGAACAATGAAAAAATATAACACTATAATCGGTCTGGCCTCCCCGGCCCTGGCGGCGGCCGCGTTGATTGCCTACAGTATTACCCGGGTATGGGCCTGGTGGAACACTCTTTTACTGGTTGTGGGGCTGTTGGGACTGGCCTGGTTTATTGTGGATTATTACAAAAGCCGTGAAAAGCAAATTTCCGGAAGAAGCGTAAAACAGGGCGCCAACTTTGCCTTTCAGGCGCTGATTGTGGTGCTGCTTACCGCCATGCTGGCCTTCATCAGCACACGACGCCATTTCCGCCTGGATTTAACCAAGGGACAATTGTACAGCCTTTCCAGCCAAACGGTCAATGTGCTTAAGGGGTTGGATCGTGATGTGACGCTGAAGCTGTTTGTAAAAAAAGGAGAGGAGTCCGGCATAAGCGACCTGCTGGATGAATACAGTTACCGCAGCCCACGCCTTTCCTACGAAGTAATCGACCCCGATGAACAGGTGGATGTGGCCCGGCGTTATGGCGTTACCCAGTATGGCATGTTGTTCGTGGAGGCGGGTGACCGTCGGGAAAGCGTGACCAAGATAAGCGAATCGAACCTGACCAACGCCATCATCAAGGTAAGCAGCGACCGGCAGAAGTCCGTCTATTTTCTTACCGGTCATGGCGAGCGTTCCGTGGAAGATAAGGGACCGGAGGGCTATGCCACTGCCGCCGGGGCGCTGAAAAAGGAAAACTATACCGTACGGAACTTTAATCTGGTGCGTAGCCGCCGGGTGCCGGATAGCGCCACCGTGGTTGTGATCGCCTCTCCCAAAAGCGACTTTGCCCCCGGCGAGGCGGATTCGCTGAAGGCCTATGTGCAAAGGGGCGGCCGGCTGCTGATATTGCTGGACCCGGAAAGCCCCGACAGCCCCCGGGAACTGGCTGCCTCTTTTAAGGCCGATGTGGGCCGGGATATGGTCGTGGACGCCTCCGGCTTCGGGCAGCTCTTTGGCGCGGGACCCGGCATGCCCCTGGTTCAGAGTTATGATAAACAACACCCCATCACCAAGGATTTTTCGGTTATGACCTTTTTCCCGCTGGCCTCGTCGGTAACGCCCGCCGCCGAAAAGGATGGCTGGACGGTGACGGAGCTGCTGAAAACATCCGCCCAAAGCTGGGCCGATACGGACTTTAGCGGGGGCAAGGTAAGCTTTGACGCCGGCAGGGACAGGGAAGGCCCCATCTCCCTGGCGGTGATCAGTTCTAAAAAAACGGGTGATCATACATCGGTGGCCGCCGTTTTCGGCGACTCGGATTTTGCCGGTAACGGTTATTTCAATCAACAGGGTAACGGCGATCTTTTCCTGAATACCGTCAACTATCTGGCCGACGAGGGTGAGTTGATTTCCATACGGCCCAAAAAGTTGGAGGACAGCCGCCTGACCATGACGCCGGGTGACGTCACCACGCTTTTCTATCTGGTGGTTATCGCCATTCCCCTGATCATGATCGCCCTCGGCGTTGGCTTTTACCTTAAACGTAACCGGGACTAAGGAGAGGCTGTTATGCGGAACACATTAATATTGCTGTTGATAGCCCTTGCCGTCGGCGCTTATGTTTATGTGTATGAATACAAGGGCGAGGAGCAGCGCCAAAAGATTAAGGAGCGGGAAGAAAAACTGATTGCCCCGGAAAAAGAGGAGATATCTGCCTGGGAAATCTACCGGGGCGGCGATCACTATAAATTTGTAAGGGAAGACGGCCACTGGCGCATTACGGAACCGGTTAGCACCGGCGCGGAGGATGTAACCGTTGACGGTTTTCTAAGGGATTTAACCTCGGCGAAAAAGATACGCACCATCCATGTAACGGGGAAGGATAAAACCCCTTACGGCCTGAAGCGTCCTGAGGTGCGTATCCGGGTGGAAACAGGCGCTGAGCACGATTCCGTTTTTCTGGGCGCCTCGTCCTCCTTTGGCGATAATATTTTTGCAGGAAAAGGCGACAGTGTGGTTTTTTTGACCGGTGCGGGGTTGAAAAGAAAGGCGCAAAAGAGTCTGTTTGACTGGCGCGATAAAAAAGCCCTGCACTTTGAAAAGGACGCGGTACGGCGTATTGTTTTAAAATCACCCCGGGGCGCTTATGAATTTAAAAAGGCAGGCGTTTCATGGAAGCTAACGCGCCCCGTGACCGATAAGGCCGACCTGGGCGCGGTGCGGGCCATGCTGAACAAGCTGGATTATGCCAATGTCCTTTCCATAGAGGCGGAATCCGCGGAGGATAAAAAGAGCTATGACCTGGATAAACCGGCTTATGTTATTGAACTCTATCAGGGTGAAAACCAAAGCCGTTCCGCCGTGGCCTTTTCCGCGCCCCGGGGAAAAATGGCTTATGGCAAGGATGAGGCCAGGCCGCAGATATTTAAGGTAGATACCCTTTTCCTCGAGCCTTTTAATAAAAGCCTGTTTGCCTTCCGGGAGAAAAAGCTGACCGATTTTGGCACGGCAAGCATCCGTCGCGTTACCTTGCTTAATGACGGCGTTTTTATGGAGTTTAAAAAGGATACATCCTCCCGATGGATAGGCGTTAACGACACTTTGGAAGCACGGGATATAAAAGTAACCACTCTGATCAGCGCCGTTTCCGGACTCCGGGCCGCCTCGTTTGTGGCAGAAAAGCCGAAGTCTTTAAGACGCTATGGGCTGGAGAAACCCGCCGCCGTTGTGGAACTCTTTATCGATGATAAGCCCGAGGTACGTCTGGAGTTTGGTAAGGTGCACGGCGACCGGCGCTATGTGCGCGACGCCCTTGACGGCAGGGTTGTTACGGTAAAGGAGAAGGATTTAGAGGATATTCTGTTGACACATGATCAATTGTATAAAACAAAATAATAGGCGGCCCGGATTAAATGTTTGAATTTCGCGATCCCTGGTATCTGCTATTATTGATAACGGTTCCGCTTCTGGCCTGGCAGCACTACCGGAGTGGGGCGGGACGCTTGCCGCGTTTTAAGTTTTCCGATGTGGGCCTGGCGCGCAAGCTGGCCAAAAGCCCGCGCCAGCGCCTGCTGCCCCTGCTGCCCCTGTTTCGTCTGCTGGGAATTACGCTGTTGATACTGGCCCTGGCCCGGCCCCGGTCGGCCAATGCGGAGCGCGAGATAAACACGGAAGGGATTGACATTGTGCTGGCACTGGATGTCTCCAGCAGTATGCTGGCCGAGGATTTTAAGCCCAAAAACCGCCTGCAGGCGGTAAAGGCCGTGGCCCGGCAGTTTATTCAGGAACGTAAAAACGACCGTATCGGCATGGTGGTTTTTGCCGGCGAAAGCTTTACCCAATGTCCGTTGACCCTCGATTATGATGTATTGGTGACCCTGTTGGATCAGATTCAGGTGGCCGATAACAGTTGGGACGGCACGGCCATCGGTATGGGCATCGTCAATGCCGTTAACCGCCTGCGCGACAGCAAGGCCAAAAGCAAGGTAATTATCCTGCTGACCGACGGGGTAAATAACTCCGGTCAGGTAGACCCGCTAACGGCCGCGCAGATTGCCGCCAGCTTTGGCATTAAGATCTATACCATCGGCGCGGGAACCCGGGGATTGGCCCGCTATCCGCAAAACGATCCTCTTTTCGGGCCGGGTTACCGGCAGATTGAGGTGCGTATAGATGAGGAGACGTTGCAAAAAATAGCCGAGGCCACCAACGGCCGCTACTTCCGGGCCACGGATACGCAAAGTCTGAAACAGATTTACGATGAAATAGGCAAGCTGGAAAAAACACGTATTGAAGTAAAGGAATATACGCGTTATGATGAGCTCTATCTGTACTTTGCCCTGGCGGGTCTCTTTTTCCTTTTGGCGGAAGTCCTGCTCAACCATACATATTTAAGAAGGATACCCTGAGGCGCCGATGGAAGCTTTACGATTTGACCATCCCATGTGGCTGCACGCCTTGTGGGGTGTATTCCTGTTGATGGCTCTTTATCTTTACGCGGATTCCATGCGCGGGAAGATGATGCGCCGTTTTGGCGGTGAGGTTCTGCTTAAACGCCTGACGCCGGGGGTATTGCCAGGCCGACGGCGCACCCGGTTTATACTGTTTCTGCTGGCTTATGTTATGCTGGTGCTGGCCCTGGCCAATCCGCAAATCGGCACACGTCTGGAAGATGTGAAGCAAAAGGGCATCGATATCATTGTGGCCCTGGACGTTTCCCTGAGCATGCAGGCAGAGGATATTAAGCCGAACCGTCTTGAAAAGGCCAGATACGAGATCAATAAACTGATCGATATGCTTCACGGCGACAGAATCGGCCTGGTGGCCTTTGCCGGCATTGCCCACGTGCAAATGCCGCTGACGCTTGACTATGCCGCCTCGCGCATGTTTTTGAGCATGATGGACACCCGGTTGATCCCGCTACCGGGCACGGCCATTGCCGAAGCCATCCGCACGGCCACGCGGGCCTTTAATCAAAAGGATCAAAAACATAAGGTGCTGATACTGATAACCGACGGGGAAGAGCATGAAGACGATCCGGTTAAAGCCGCCGAAGAGGCCGCCCGTCAGGGAGTGGTTATCTACACCATCGGCCTGGGTTCCGAACAGGGGGTGCCCATTCCGCTTTATGACGCTTACGGCAATCCCAGGGGTTTTAAAAAGGATAAAAAAGGCAATGTGGTCACCACCCGGCTGGATGCGTCCATTCTGCAACAGATCGCCTTTGCCGCCAATGGTAAATTCTTTTTGGCTGGCAACGGAGAGGCGGAGTTACAGACCATCTACCGGGAAGTAAGCGCCATGGACAAAAAGGAACTGACCTCCCGGCAGTTCTCCCGGTATGAAGATCGTTTTCAGATTTTTTTAGCCCTGGCGTTGATTTTTCTTTTCTGGGAAGCCTTTTTACCGGAAAGACGTCCGCGAACAACAGTATGGAAAGAAAATGAAGCATAATATGATCAAGGTTTTTACGGCCATCGTGCTAATACTCTGCGGTACGCCCAAGGCGCAATCCCTGCGTTCCCTGGTGGAAGAGGGCAATGTATTTTACAACAAGGGCGCCTACAGTCAAGCCGCGGAGGCCTATCGCCGGGCCCTGACGGAAGACCCGGGCAATCCGCGCGCGCACTTTAATCTGGGTGACGCGCTTTTTAAGCTGAAAAAATATGACGAGGCCCGCAAACAGTTCTACAAGATTATAGCCGCCGGTGAAAAAAGCGACAGCCGCCTGAGGCAGAATGCCTATTATAATATAGGCAACAGCTTTTTTACCCAACAGAAATACCAGGAGGCCATAGACGCCTATAAGAGAGCGCTGGATTTAAATCCGGAGGACAGGGAGACAAAATACAACCTGGAGCTGGCCAAACGAAAACTGACGGAACAACAACAGAAGAATAAGCAGAATAAAAATGAAAACATTAAGCCCAGCGAATACGCTAAAAAAATGAGAAAGAAGGCCGGGGACTATGTGCGGCAGGCCCGGTTTGAAGAGGCCTACGACCTGATGCGTCTGGCTCTTTCACGGGATAAGACCGTGGCCGCCTACAACAGTTTTATCGGCAGGCTGAAGGATGTGAATGACATAGAGAAAGGCAAGGCGCAATGAACTGGCCTTTGACAATCCTGCTGACAATGCTGTTAGGGGCCGCTTTGGTAAAGGCCTCCGTTTTTGAAGACGCCGCCCGGCTTTACGTCGATGGGAAAATGGAGCAGGCCCGCCAATTGGCCGAGCTTGGCCTTAAGCAAAATCCCGATGATGAAAAACTGAAGGCTCTGCTGGAAAAAATTAAAAAGCAAAACGACAAGCAGAAACAAAAAGATCAGAATAAAGAGGAGTCTGGCGATAAGGATCAACAGAAGAATCAGGATCAGGACAAACAAAATAAGCCGGATGAAAAAAAGGACAAAAAGGAACAACAGGACAAGCAAAACGGACAGAACAAGCCCCAACAGGGCGGCGATAAGGATAAAAAGGAAGAACAGCCCGCCGGAAAAAAACAGAAGATCAGCCGGGAAGAGGCCAGGCGCATATTAAATGCCTTAAAAGAGGCCGAAAAGGATGCGCAAAAGAAAAAACCGCCGATTAAGGTACCGGCGCGGCGGAAAACCGATAAGGACTGGTAACGGATCATTATGAAACGATATTATAAATTCATTCCCGCAATGATTGCCGTGTGGGTTTCCCTCATACTGGCCGCGGATATCACTTTTACGGCCTATGTTTCCGATAATGATATCCGTCTGGATCAGAGGGTACGGTATACGGTAAAGGTTCAGGGCGATCGCGGCGGTCTGCCGGATGTATCGTTCCCGGATTTTAAGGATTTCTATGTCCTTTCCGGCCCCAATCAATCCACCAATATGCAGTGGATAAACGGCAAGATGAGCTCCTCCAAAAGCTATTCCTTTATACTTAAGCCGCGCCGCGAAGGCAGGCTAACCATCGCTGCCGCCAGTATGGATAATAACGGAACGCTTATGAAAACCCGTCCGGTGACGGTGACGGTGCGTCCCGCCGGAAGCGGGGATAAAAAAAAGAAAAACACCGTTGACCCGGCCCTTGAGGGGAAAAAGATATTTTTTAAAGCCATTCCTTCTAAAACGAGCGCCTATGTCGGTGAGCAGATCATTGTGGAGTATAAGCTCTATTTTAATATCAACATCCAAACCTATGAGGTGGAAAAGCTGCCATCCAATACCGGTTTTTGGACGGAAGAGTTTGATTTACCCCGGCAACCGGAGATAAAGAGCGAAGTAATAAACGGGATGAATTACAATGTAGTCACCCTGAAAAAAGTGGCTCTCTTTCCCACGCAATCCGGAGAGATTACTCTGGAGCCGATGGAAATAATTACCCAGTCGGTTGTACGTGGCCGCGCCCGCAGCCGCAGTCTGTTTGATAGCTTTTTTGACCGGCCGGGCCGGACGATTCAGACGCCGGTGAAAACAAACACAATACGCTTTAAGGTAAAAGCTCTGCCCGCGCGGGGAAAGCCGGACGGTTTTAAGGGTGCCGTGGGGAATTATAGCCTGGAAGTTGCCGCGGATAAAAGCGACATACCGGTAAACGAGGCGGTTTCGCTCAAAATCGTTTTAAAAGGCAGTGGAAACATGAAGCTGGTTGAACTCCCCGTGCCATCCATCCCGCCCGATATAGAGCGTTACGAACCAAAGATACAAACGCGGGTAAGTAAAAATAAACGCGGCATTGGTGGTGTGAAATCGGCGGAATACATACTGATTCCACGCGTGCCGGGGACATTCAGGCTAAAACCGCTGAGCTTTTCCTATTTTGATCCTCAAAAGGGGAGCTATGTAACATTAAACAGCAGGCCTATTGTTCTGAAGATAAGCGGTGAGGCGCGACCGGGCCAACCGACGCCCCTGGGCGGTGTTAGCCGCCGGGAGGTGACCCTGCTGGGGCGCGATATCCGTTTTATCAGGGAACAGACCCGTCTTCAGCCGGTGGAGGATTCCGCCAATGGCGCCGTGCCCGTGGGCTTGGCCTATTGTGCCGTGCTTCTTCTGTTTGCTCTTTTCTTTTATTATGATACCCGCCAGGCGCGATTGGCCGGTAACGTGCAGCTAAGCCGTCGTTTAAAGGCGGGGCGGCAGGCCAACAGGTGGCTTAAGGACGCCACCCGTCACATAGAGGGCGAAGCGGGCGCTTTTTACAAGGCTATCGATGAGGCCCTGAGCGGTTACGTGCGCGATAAGCTGAATATGGAGCTGAGTAGTTTTAACAGTGATGAAATCGACAAATACCTGAGGGAGCATCGTGTTTCCCCGGAACTTGTGAAACGGTTCTCCGGCGTACTGAATGAAAGCCGCTTCCGGCAGTATGGCGGAGCGGATGACAATGCCGGCAATCGAGGAAAGTTGTTGGAGCAGGCACGGGATCTGATCACCCAATTGGAAAAAGTGTTATGAAAAAGCTGTTTATACTGATATTGGTTTTGTCCGCCGCGGCGGGTGTCCGGGCTCAGGACCCTTATACTTTGTTTGAACAGGCCAACGCGGCCTATAAAAATGACGCCTTTGAAGAGGCCGCTGCCCTGTATGAAAAGATTTTATCGCAGGGATTGGAGAGCGGGGAAGTCTATTACAATTTAGGAAACTGTTACTACCGGCTGCACCGCCCCGGGCCGGCGCGCCTAAACTACGAACGGGCCGCCGTATTCTTAGAGGATGACGAGGCTCTGAAACAAAACCTGGATTTGTTAATCATGACCCTGCCCGATCAGATAGCCGAACCGCCCCGGCTTTTTCTGGCCAGATGGTGGGAGGCCCTGGGCGCCATGATGGGGCCGCGCACATGGGGTTGGTTGTCTCTTATATTGTTTACTCTGATGATTGGCGGTCTTTCCTACTATTTTTACCGCAAAAACCGCGGCCGGGCGACGTCTCTTTTTTTTATAAAGCTCATGATGTTTTTATGGCTTTTGTCATTGATTGTATGGTTGCAACGTCTGTATCTTGCGGAAACGGAAAAATTTGCCATAGTGATGGACAGCAGTATCTCCGTCCATGCCGAACCCGCAAGCGAAGCCACGGAACTTTTTATCCTGCATGAAGGGACAAAGGTGCTGATGGAACGCAAAAGCGGCGACTGGGAACTTGTCCGGCTTAAGGACGGAAAAACAGGCTGGCTGCCCGTTAAATCCATAGAAGAGATTTAGGAATATCATGCGTATTATCATTCTGATGACCCTGTTGGCCTTTTTGGCTTCCTGCGGGGGGACGAAAAAGCTTGCCCGTGAAAATAACGGCAACGCGACCTCCTCCAAAAAGTATGACGAAAGCTTTGACCCCTCCACCCTCAACGATGATGATATTATTATTGCCCGGGCACCCAGGGCGCGGGAGACGGAAGAGGGAGAGAGCGTGAAAAAAAAGGAGTCCGCCCCTTCCGGTGAAACCCGTTACAGGGAAGTGAACGGTTTTCAGGTACAGATTTTCGTCACCAAGGATCTGGAGCGGGCGACGCTGGTGCGCGAGGAAGCGCGGGAACTCTTTTCCGATTTGGGTTATGCCACCTATTTGACCTTTGAGTCTAATTTATACAAGGTACGCGTGGGCGACGCCGTTACCAGGGAAGAGGCCGAGAAAATTAAGGACGAGGCCCGTGATCGTAATTACCGCGAAGCCTTTATTGTGCGCGCGAAAGTAAGGGTGCCTTTGGCTGAAGGCAACTAAAATATATGTCCGGCTATCTTATAATAGCTATTGTGGCGCTGTCGGTTTCGGCGCTCACTTTTTTTTCCGGATTTGGTCTGGGCACGTTGCTCATGCCCGCTTTTGCGCTCTTTTTTCCCCTGGAGTCAGCCATTGCGCTTACCGCCGTCGTTCATCTGCTTAACAATCTTTTTAAACTTACCCTGATCGGCCGCAGGGCCGATTGGCGCACGGTATTTGCTTTTGGCCTGCCCGCGGCCCTGGCGGCCATGGGCGGCGCTTCCCTGTTGGTCTGGTTGACGGAATTACGCCCCCTGTACGGCTATCAGTGGCTTGGACGTTCCTTCAGCGTTAGCGCTCTCGATATCAGCATTGCTCTTTTAATCCTCTTTTTTGCCCTGATGGATATTTTTAAATGGATGCCCCCTATACAAAAATCGGCCTGGTCCCTGCCGCTGGGTGGTTTGTTAAGCGGCTTCTTTGGCGGCCTTTCCGGCCATCAGGGCGCCCTGCGCAGCGCGGTGCTGGTAAAGTTTAACCTGGGCAAGGAAGCCTTTATCGCCACCGGCGTGGTTATAGCCGTAATTATCGATGTGGCCCGGCTGTTTATATATTCCTCCCGCTTTAAACCCGAACTCTATATGGAAAACGCCCCCTTGCTGTTCACCGCCGTGCTGGCCGCCTTTCTCGGTGCCTTTATCGGCAACAGGATGTTGAAAAAAATGACCATCGGCTCCGTGCGCACCGTGGTGGCGGCCATGCTGATACTTATTTCCCTGGCTCTGATGGCCGGACTGATATAACCGTTGCCTCTCTAAAAAAGAAGGCCATATCCCGCGGTCAGGGAGAGGCTTTCCGGGCAAGAATCCATCTTTATTGGGGCAGGCCCTTTTTATCCACGAATTTTTGTGTATATTTTAGAGGGTTTTGAGGAGGACTCTATGCATAGTTTAAAATGTTTCGGCCTGCTGGTGCTCGCGGTTCTGGCCTTTATGGTCAGCGGGGGGATCATTGCCGCCTTTGTTATTCAGCTTGAAGGTCTTATTGGTCTGGAGGCCCTGCTTAAGGGGCTGGAAGGTGTTATGTATGGTGCCTTAACCGGTCTGACGGTGGCTGTGTTTGTCATCATTAAGGGAGATGACCAGCTTCTGGGCAGGTTGTTGAAAATCATGACCGTGCTGGTTGTGCTGGAAACGGTGGCCATAACCATCGTTAAGAGCCTGTAATAAAACAGGTTTTGGGCAGGGCCTTTCAGCGTTATAAAAGGTATTGCCGGCCACCGGGCAATATAAAGGACGGTATCCGCTTTGCTTACTCCGGAACGTTGCCTTCCCGCAATCGTGGAAGGGCATCCTTTCCCGATAATAATTTTTGTTTATGGCGATGAAATAAGCTAAATTCCGCATCGCCATATCAAGGCATGCCATCTAAGTCGAATCAGCGCAGGAGCTTAAAACACATTTTGGACCCCTCATCCTTTATCTATCTTGCCTACATTGTGCCGGGGATACTTCTGACCGCCCTGTTTGTAGGTTCAAAAAACGCCCTATTCAGCATCCATCATCAAGAACTTATCACCCTGCCGGAAGAGAGCGGATTGCGGAAAGCCATCCAGGCCTTGCAGGATCATCCCCAACGCGTATTGCTGACAACGGTTATCGGCAGTACCCTGTCGCGGATTGTTTTGGTCGTTTTGCTTGTGATCAACGGCAGCGACGATTATCTGATACCGCTGGCCGCTTACTGGTTTCTGGATATCGTTGTGGTGGAAGTTCTGGCCAAGCAATTGCCTTCCCACAGACCCCTGTTAATGATCCGGATTTTTCTGCCGCTGTTTCGTTTCTTTTATTTGCTGTTGCTGCCCCTTTCGGTAGTGCTGGAGAAGCTGTTTAATTTTAGCGCCCATCATATCGGCATCGAAAAGGATCGCTACGATTTAACGGAAGACGAACTGCGCAATCTGGTGGACGCGGACGATGACGGCCTGGCCCTGCAAAAGGACGAGCGGGACATGATCCACAGTATTTTTGAGATGAGCGATACCATCGCCCGCGAGATCATGGTGCCGCGCATTGACATGGTCTGCGTACCCGACGACGTTACACTGACCCAGTTGCTAAAGGTAATCAGGGAAAAAAGCCACTCGCGCATTCCCATATACAGGGAGACCATCGACAATATCGTCGGTCTGATTCATGTCAAGGATCTGCTGCCGCTGATCCGCAAGCGCAATTCAAGCGATTTCAATGTGATGAAGCTGGCCCATGAACCCTATATCGTCCCCGAACAGAAGAAGGTCAATGATTTGCTGCGTGAGTTCCGCGTGGAGCGTATACACATGGCCATCGTGGTGGATGAGTATGGCGGCACGGCCGGTCTGGTGACCCTGGAGGATGTCATTGAGGAGATCGTCGGTGAAATACAGGATGAGTATGATGAAGAGGCACCGGAATTGATACAGGTCGATGAACACACCTATGTGGCCAACGGCAGTATAGGCATCGATGAACTCAACGACCATAACTTTAACCTGCCCGCTGAGGAAAACGTAGACACCCTGGCCGGATTTTTACTGGGGCAGTTCGGCGCGGTTCCCAAAACAAAAAGCTCCATCC
>JALXBH010000249.1 GCA_026991535.1 Calditrichia bacterium
TAAAACGTCCCGGCGCGCCCGGTTCCACCGAGGCCATAATCACGCTGTCACCCAGTACAAACATTCGTCCCTGCAAATGGGTATCACTCCTGCCGGACAGTGATGGCAGCCGGTCTACAAATGCCGGAAAATCGATGAAGGGGTTACGGTTTTTTTGATAATCCGTATAGATGATTTCGTTACGTCTTCGTTCAAAATCACTGACCGGGTCCTGATTGTGCCAATTATACAGGGTGGAACGACGACCAAAAACGGGACCGCTGGTACCGGTTTTTTCCACCAGTTCCAAATCATACGGATCATCCGCTTCATAGCGCACGGCCATGTAGTACATCATGCGCGCCACATCACCCTTTACGGCATCCCGGGGTTCCCAGGAGTCATTATCATAACGGCATTCGGTCGGGCCGTCGCCGTCGGTGTAGAGGGTGCCGCCATTGTCAAAATCCAGACTTCCGCGCTTGCTGTTTACCGTTACATCGGTAGGCCGCAGATGATGCACATCCGTGCCGGCGGGGGGAGTTTTGCCAAAATCGCCATGGGATTTGGCCCAGACGTGCTCGCGGTTCCAGTTGCTGGCCCCGCCGCCATTATTGCTTTTGGCATAGCTCCAGCCGGTGTATAGCAGGATGACATTGTTACTGTTATCCGGGTCTTCATCGCTATCGCGCAAAATATCCCAAACATCACTATAGGAAAACTCCACATGTCCTTTGATCGTATTGTGCAAGGCCTGTTTCAGGTCGTTGCCCCACAAGTTAAAGCTGGAAGCATAATAGCTGTTTTCCAGCCGGCCGTTGCCGCGCAGCCGGCACTTGAAATCGCGGTCGCCATCCCGGAATCGCAACAGGACAAAACGGTCATAGGCAATATTTTGCGCGGGACGGAAAATAAGCGGAATATCGATAGAGGCCCCGGCGGCAAGGAGGCGCTCATGATTCCCGACACGAAAGGCGTCATCGTCGCTTTGCGCGCTTTGCAGATACAGGGTGCTCTCCCCGTTATTATACAGGGTCAATACCTTTTCCGAGGAATCCGAAACAAAAACATCGTTAAAAACTATCAGGGTGTCGCTTAAAAGAAGAGAGCCCTGGGCTAAAGAGGCGGAGCTCAGTAACAGTAACAGAAGCGGCAGTCGCATATTAAAATTCCTTTGCTTAACGGAAACCCAATTTAACAAAACAGCGTCGGTGGGTAAAATAAAATCCCCGTCTCCTCCGGGACGAGGCGCCCATTCCACATCTCCCTACATCCGGGACACACTTTTAACCGGTCGTCGCCCTTGACAGACCAAAGCGACTTTTTTTTTACGCAGTTGTCAAAATCAACTTAAGATTATTTTTCAGGCACCGATAGGTGGACTAAATCCTAACGGATATATACAGAGCATATTTCATACGACCCTACAAACCACCATAACACATCAAAAGGAGTAATCGATGCGCTATATCCTCTTCCTCATTCTCACACTGTTCATGACCTGTAATATTCTATGGGCGCAAACAGCCACCCCGCCCGCGGGAAGCGGCACCCAGGCCGACCCCTACCAGATCGCCACCCTGGACAACCTCTACTGGATGACCCAGAACTCTTCCAGTTGGAGCAGCTATTTTATACAAACCGCCTTTATCGACGCCGAAGCTACCGTCACCTGGGATAACGGCGCCGGTTTGCTGCCCATTGGCGAATTCTTCGGCAGTTATGACGGTCAGAATTACAGCATAAGCGGTTTATACATCAACAGGATAGTTGACGAAGTCGCGCTTTTCAACCGGGTGAACGGCGGAACGCTAAAGAATATTCACCTGACCGGCGCAGACATTACCGGCTTCAATGACGTGGGGGCTTTGGCCGCCATAGTCTATGCCGGCGCCACGGTATCAAACTGTTCCAGCACGGGGCAAGTAACCTCCACCGGTGGCGTCGGGTATACAAGCGGCGGACTTTTTGGCCAGATCAGCAACGCCGGCACCACCGTAAGCAACAGTTACAGTTCCTGTACCGTAAACTCCGGGGGGTACGAAGTGGGCGGTTTTGCCGGGGCTATCAGCCAAGACGCCAGCATAAGCAACTGCTACAGTACGGGTAATGTTACCGGCAGCAACAAAGTTGGCGGTTTCACGGGCATGGTGGACAATTCAGCCATCATATCCAACTGCTACGCGACCGGCAGCGTAACGCGCAACACTGCCGAGGTGCTAACAGATTTTGGCGCCTTTACCGGCGTCAATGGCGACCCGGGCGGTACCATCAGTAACAGTTATGCCACGGGAGCCGTAACCTACAGTGGCGACCCCGACCCCACGGATAAGGGATTTTCCGGCTCTAACGGCACTAGCGGCGTGGTGTATACAAACAATTTCTTTGACAGCCAGACCACCGGTCAAAGCAGTGACGCGGCCGGAGGAGGCACCGCCAAGACAACCGTCGAGATGCAGGATGTGGCCACCTTTACCAACGTCTCGGGTTCCGCGGGTTTAAGCAGCCCGGTATGGGACTTTGTCACCAACCCCTATGATGACAGCGCCAACAACGACTACTGGGATATGGATCAGGCCGGTACGGTGAACAACGGCTACCCCATTTTAAGCTGGCAGCAGGGCGCGGATCAGACCCTGCCCGTTAACCTGGCCGCCTTTAGCGCCCTGCCCGGCGACGGACAAGTGACCCTGAAATGGACAACCGCCTCCGAAGTAAACAACAAGGCCTTTTTACTGGAGCGCAGCGGGGACGGAGAGCAATTTACCCTGATCACGCGGATTGAGGGTCAGGGCAACAAGAACAGCCGTACCGATTACAGCTATACCGATGAGGCTGTTTTTAACGGCAACACATACCACTACCGCCTGTCCGATATGGACTACAATGGGAAAATCACACAATTGCAAACCGTTGCCGTTACCCCGCAAACGGCCGTTGACGGAAAAGAGGCGCAGACCATTTCCGGCTTTGCGCTTTATCCCGCCTACCCCAACCCCTTTAATCCGCAAACCACCTTCGGCTTTGACCTGCCCGAGCGCAGCGCGGTTTCGCTGACGGTCTTTGACCTGAACGGAAACAAAGTGCGTGAACTTGTTAACGGCACGCGGGAAAGCGGTATTTACAGAGTGGTTTTTAGCGGAAATGAACTGGCTTCCGGCGTATACTTTTACCGCTTTACCGCCAGGGGGCTTGCCAGCGGAAAAATGTTTAGTCAAAGCAGGCGCGTGATGCTTATAAAATAGCGTTTTTCTTACTTCCGCCTGCCATTGGAAAAAACGGAAAACACCTTTTATCAGGCCCCCGTCACGGGGGCTTTTTTTATGACGGAACATGCGACCGGCGGGATGACCCGTTCCGAAAGCGCGGCTGACATCCATGACCTCATTTTTTATAACGCACGATCTCGATACTGCTTTGCACATTATCGCCGCAGGCGGCGTAAGCCTCACGCAATTCTTCCAGCATGGCGGTGATATATCCTTCATCCACGCCGGCCGGACAAAAGAAGACCGCCAGCACGTCACGCGTATCCGCGCTGATGCTGGTGCGTTTGGAATCGGCCGTGGGGTTACCGAAAATGCCGAGGTCATCACGCAAAATAAGCTTGCCCGTCGCCCGGATTCCATCCCGGCTGATGCCGTCGTAGGTTTCACCCTCGCCGCCGATATCCAGCATAATGTCGCCTTTTACCTTGTCCAGATCATACAAACCCATGGGAATGTGATAGCGTGCCGAAACCAGGTTGCCCCAGTCCACCACATTATTGATGCGATACAGTCCCTTACCCTGCAGCAATCTGCGGGCCAGGGCCTCCGAAGAGGGCCGGTATTTGGTCGGCTCCCAGCCCACGCTGCGGTAAAGACGGCGCACCCTGCCGATTATGGGATTTTCGGATAAGGCCTTGTCGGCAAAAGTGCTCTTCAGGCTTCCGGTCAGGGCCTCCAGTTCCCGCTCAAAATCCTCACCGGAATCCTGTACCGAAACACCGCAACTATGCAGCAGACCGAACTTCACCTCACCGGCCTTTTCCATAAACCGGGGACTGGTATTGATTTTTTTCATCGCAGCACCTCGCAAATTTTTCCACAGATTTCCCGGCGGCTTGCTCCGGTCGCCTCCGGCACATTGATGGCCCGGCCCATCACCGTTTGCCGGGCAAACAGGGCAAAGGCTACCGCCTCCTTAAATTCCGCGGGCAGGCCCCGTTCATCGGTGGCGGCCACCTCCGCGCCAAAACGGTTATTGCCCAGGGCTTCCATCAGCAGCGGGTTTTTCGCTCCGCCCCCGGCCACATACATGGCATCCACCTGGCCGAGAGGAAGCACAAAACGTTCCACCGCTTCGTTTATCGTATCCGCGGCATAGCGGGTTAGAGTGGCCAGCACATCCCTGCCCGGCAGATTCAACGAGTCGGCTTTTTTTATGATTTTCTCCACAAAACGCCCGTCATAGTCTTCACGGCCGGTTGATTTCGGCAAAGGCTGTCGCCGAAAGGCATCCCACTCTTCCAGCGCGGTTGTCAGTTCCCCGCTTATTTTTCCGGCCGAGGCGTATTGACCGTCCTTGTCATAAGAGCGGTTAAAGTAGTAGCGGCAGGCGGCATCGATCAGCATGTTGCCCGCGCCGCAATCAAAGGCGACGGAACCGGCCATGTCACCGTCCGCCGGAATATAGGTCAGGTTGGAAATACCGCCGATATTTATGCTGACCACATTTTGCCCGGAACCGGCAAAGAATATATGATCAAAATAGGGAACCAGCGGCGCCCCCTGCCCGCCAAGGGCCATGTCCGCCGGACGGAAATCGCCGACAACGGGAATGCCACATAGGGCCGCCAGCACCGAAGGATCGCCGATTTGCCAGGTGGAAGCGGTGGCCACCCCCGCCCACTCCACGGCCCGGGGCTGGTGCCAGACGGTCTGCCCGTGACTGCCAATATAATCGATATCCTCCGGCTTAAAACCATGATCCCGCAGAAAAATGCCGATCCGGTCGCTCCACAAGCGGGCCAGAGCAAAGTTGACCGTGGAAACGGTACTAAAATCGGCGCGGCCCCTTTTAATAAAAGACAGTAATTGTTCGCGTAAATCCGGAGGATAGTCATAAGATTCCGCATGCAGCACCTCCATCACCGGCCCGGGCCCCGGGCCAAAACGGACACAGGCGATATCCAGACCGTCACATGAGGTACCGGACATTAAACCCAGACAGGTTAATGTTTCAGATGTGGAAACAGGGGTCATGGTTTAATTCCTTATGCAATGAATGCTTAAAAATATCAAATCATGGCCATTTAAAAAAGGATTAAAGGCTCAACAGGGAAAGCATAAAGCCGAATACCATAGCTGACACAAACCGTGACAATATGGCCGTCTAACAGGCCGGGACGATGGCGGACTGCCATAACGCCCTTCTTTGCGGTTATGGTATGATTTTTGAACGGGATAGCCCCGAATAAAAAATGTGACAAAGGAGACGATACAAGTGAGTGAAATGTTTATCGATCCCGTGGCCGAGATATTACCCATTATGGCCCTGCGCAACACCGTGGTGTTCCCCCATCAGGTAATTCCCCTGGCCGTCGGGCGTGAGAAAAGTTTGAATTTACTTAACGAACTGGATGAAGAGACCAAAATCATCGGTCTGATATCCCAACAAGACGGCCGCATTGAGGAACCGGGTCCCGAAGACCTCTTCCAATGGGGCACGGCGGCCATGATTCTTAAAAAGTTTAAGATGCCCGACGGCAGCGAACAGTTGATCGTGCAGGGTCTCTACCGTTTTAAAGTAGCGGAGTTCACCCGGGATGAGCCCTATTTCGAAGCCGCCGTACTGCAACAGGATGATCTGGAACTGAGCGATAACGAGGTGATCGAAACCGAGGCGTTGAGTAACAATATTAAAAATGTCTTTCAGAAAATCGTCGACCATACCCCTTACCTGACCAACGAGCACCGGGTTATGGTGTTAAACACGGAAGACCCCTCCCGTCTTTCGGACGTCATCGCCTCCCAGGTAAATTTTACCGTTTCCGAAAAGGAACAACTGTTGGAAATTCTGGATGTTACCGAGCGGCTGAAACGGGTCAATTACCTGCTGAATAAAGAGTTGCAAATACTGGAGCTGGGCTCCAAGATTCAAAGCGAGGTGCAGGGCGAGCTGAACAAGACCCAGCGGCAATACTATCTGCGCGAACAGCTTAAGGCGATCAAAAAAGAATTGGGTGAATACGAGGACGACAATTCCGAAATCGACGAACTGCGCGAAAAACTGGCCAAAATGAAAATGCCCAAGGAAATCCGCAAGGTGGCGGAAAAAGAGCTGAAGCGTCTGTCCAAGATGTCGCCCATGGCCAGCGAGTATATGGTGTCGCGCACCTATATGGATTGGTTGCTGGAGATGCCCTGGAAGAAATCCACCAAGGACCGGCTGAATGTCAGCCGGGCCAACGAAATATTAAACGAAGACCATTACGGGCTGGAAAAGGTAAAAAAACGCATCCTGGAATATCTGGCCGTGCGCCAGCTTAAAAGCGATATGAAGGGGCCGATCCTTTGCTTTGTAGGCCCTCCGGGTGTCGGTAAAACCAGTCTGGGCCGTTCCATCGCCCGGGCCCTGAACCGTAAATTCTCGCGACTTTCCCTGGGCGGTGTGCGCGATGAGGCCGAAATTCGCGGTCATCGGCGCACCTATGTGGGCGCCCTGCCGGGACGTATCATTCAGGAAATAAAAAAAGTAGGTTCCAATAACCCGGTTATTATGCTGGACGAGCTTGATAAACTGGGTATGGATTTCCGGGGCGACCCCTCCTCGGCCCTGCTGGAGGTGCTGGACCCCGAACAAAACAACACCTTTACCGACCACTACCTGGAAGTGCCCTTTGATCTGTCCAAAGTGATGTTCATCGCCACGGCCAATATGATCGATCCCATTCCCCCGGCCCTGCGCGACCGCATGGAGGTGATCGAGATCAACGGTTATACCGAAGAAGAAAAAATCCATATTGCCGAACGCTATCTCATCCCCAAACAATTGGAAAATCACGGTATTTCGGCGGAGCAGCTCAGCATCACCCGGGGAGCGGTCGGCGTGGTCATCAGCAAATATACCCGCGAGGCCGGGGTACGTAATCTGGAACGGGAACTGGCCTCCATCATTCGCGGCGTGGCCCGGGATATTGTGGAAAAGAACAGTAAGGAAAAATATGTCATCGGCGCCAAGAATGTCAGCAAATATCTGGGCGCGGAACGCTTTGATTACGATATCGCTGAGCGGGTGGCCCGGGCCGGCGTGGCCACCGGACTGGCCTGGACGCCCGTGGGCGGCGACATTTTGTTTATCGAAGCCACCAGGATGAAAGGAAAAGGACAGCTGTCCCTGACCGGTAAGCTGGGCGATGTGATGAAGGAATCCGCTTCCGCGGCCCTCAGTTACCTGCGGGCCCATGCCGAGCAATACGGGGTGGATGAGGATTTTTATGAGAAGTATGACACCCATGTTCACGTTCCGGCCGGCGCCGTCCCCAAGGACGGACCCAGCGCGGGCATCACCATGTTCAGCGCCCTGCTGTCTCTTTATACCAACCGGCCCATAAAGAAGGAACTGGCCATGACCGGTGAAATTACCCTGCGCGGTTCCGTTTTACCCGTGGGTGGCATCAAGGAAAAGGTGCTGGCCGCCAAGCGTGCCGGAATCAGGGAGGTGATTATGCCGGCCCGCAATAAAAAAGACCTCGAGGAAATCCCCAAACAGAACATCAAAAACATGAGCTTTAAATTTGTAAAGGATGTCGAGGAACTGACCGATCTGATTTTTGAAAAATAAAATTCCCTATAGATATCGGCGGCGGGATAAGCCGTCGCCGTTTTTATGCACGCGGCAGACGCCAATGATAGCGCAAGGCCAAAAAGCGGACGGTCATTACCGATGCGATCATCAGCGGTGCGGCCAGCCATTCGGGCAACGATAAAAATCCAAAAAGCACATATAAGGCCCCTCCCGCCAGGCAGGCCGTGGCATAGATATCCCGTTGAAAAATCAGCGGCGTTTCGTTGCTCAGCGTATCACGGATAACCCCGCCAAACACCGCCGATACCGTGCCCATGATGATGGCCACCGGCATGGACAAACCCGCCGCCAGGGTCTTTTCCAGACCGATCAGTGTAAACACGGCGATACCGATAGTATCAAAAAGATGCAGGGTATGGCGCATTTTCTCCAGATACCTGCCCAAAAAGAATGTCAGCGTAATACCCGTCACGATCACCCACAGGTAGTCCCCCTGTTTAAGCCAGCCCACCGGCAGCTCGCCGATCAACACGTCGCGCAGGGTGCCGCCGCCAATGGCCGTAACAAAGGCAATCACCGCCGCGCCAAAAAGATCGAATTTTTTGTAGCGGGCGGTCAGCGCCCCGCTGATGGCAAAAGCCAGCGTGCCCAGCATATCCAAAACATAAAAAAAATCCATAGCCGCCCGTATCTGTTGAATCTTATCTTATTTCAGTTATATTTATCTTTTATTGTGATCTCCGCGAAACAAAAAGTAGTGCATTTTGTTATCAACGGCAATTTATATCAACCCAAACAAAGGAGGACGATATGGCAGCAAAGAAAATTTTAATGCTGGTGGGCGACTATGGCGAGGATTATGAGATCATGGTGCCCTTTCAGGCGCTGAGCATGGTCGGTCATCAGGTGGACGCCGTTTGCCCGGACAAGAAAAAGGGGCAGCAGATTCGCACCGCCATTCATGATTTTGAAGGCGACCAGACTTACAGCGAAAAGCCGGGGCACAATTTTACCCTGAACGCCACCTTTGACGATGTGAAAGCGGAAGACTACGATGCCCTGCTGATCGCCGGCGGCCGGGGCCCGGAGTATATCCGCCTTAACAGCAGGGTAATCGATATTACCCGTCACTTTGCCGAAGCGGGCAAACCCATTGCCGCCATCTGCCATGGCGCGCAGGTACTGGCCGCCGCCAACGTCATCAAGGGCAAGCGCATTTCCGCCTATCCCGCCGTGGGGCCGGAAGTGACCCTGGCCGGGGCCGAATATGCCGACATCCCCGTGGATCAGGCCGTGGTTGACGGCAACTTTGTCACCTCCCCCGCCTGGCCGGCCCATCCCGACTGGCTGGCAAAGTTCCTCAAGGTGCTGGGAACAAAAATAGAACTGTAAACTTTATAAAAGTCACCGTGAAAACATGGTGGCTTTTTTCTTAGAAAGGGATTTCTTGAAACGCTATGCAGGTATTTCCCCGATTTTTATATCCGGAAATATTTGTCCGTCATGGCTGTAGCGGTTTCTTTAAATCGCTTCGCGCATTCATGGCTCTTTTTAACTTTGGAAGAGTGAATCATTGACACCCGCTTGCTTGTATATTACCTTAGCTAAGAAAATAGACTAAGGAGATGCCCGATGATTCAGGTTAACATGCATGAAGCTAAAACAAATTTATCAAAACTTATCGAGCAATTAAGCCAGGGTGAGGAAATTGTAATCGCCCGGGGCAATAAGCCGGTTGCAAAATTAGTATTATTGGATGAAATCCACGCGCAAAGAAAGATTGGATCCGCTCACGGACTTATAACCATGGACCCGTCATTTGACGAGCCCCTTGAAGATTTCGCGGACTACATGTCATGAGGATGTATACTATGAAAAACACCAATAAGCGTGGCTAAAGTTCATTAAACCTTATGAGATTTGAGAGTCATATATTCCAAGACACACAATGTTTTATATACCGTACCGAAACAGATGTAGCGGAAAAGATGTAAGGATCCTAATCATGGAGGCGGTCAGGAACATATCCTCCTAACAACAAGGTGATCTAAAAAACCCGGCATTTTGTGACGTGGCGGCTTTACCAAGTTTTATTTGTATTTATCACCCTACATTCTTACTCTTTAATAAAAGAATTTTAATCTAAAGGCTAAAAATGACATTTAAATTTGGAGAATTATTTTCAGGGCCTGGGGGCATTGGATTGGCAGCAAAGCTTGCAAAAATAGAATATAATGGTGAAGTATTTAAAATTGAACATACATGGGCTACCGACTATGATAAAGATTCCTGTGAAACATATCGCAATAATATTTGCCCTAAAAAACGTAATACGGTTATATGTAAGGATATAAGAAAATTAGATTTTAAAGTATTAAAGAATATTTCTGATATCGATGCTTTGGCCTTTGGTTTTCCGTGTAATGACTTCAGTATAGTAGGTGAACAAAAAGGTATTAATGGTGTATATGGGCCTTTGTATACTTATGGTGTAAAAGCTGTAAATCTTTTTCAACCAAAATGGTTTTTAGCAGAAAACGTTAATGGTTTGAGAAATTCTAATGAAGGAAAAGCTTTTAAAATCATTTTAAACGAG
Source organism: Calditrichia bacterium (assembly GCA_026991535.1). GTDB lineage: Bacteria > Calditrichota > Calditrichia > Calditrichales > J004 > J004. The sequence continues at coordinate 10,367 of JALXBH010000249.1, forward strand.
TTATTTAATTCTGGATATTCAATTTATCCACATCTATATAAGTTTGAAAAATATGGAGTACCTCAGGCAAGACATCGTATTATTATAATAGGCATAAGAAAAGATTTAAATATTCCTTTTGGTATTCCTTCACCAGAACCATTTTCTGATATTGATATTACCTGTAAGAATGCTATTGAAAATCCACCTATTCCCCATAATGCTCCAAACAATGAATTAACTAAACAATCCAAAATTGTAGTAGAAAGATTAAAACATATAAGACCTGGAGAAAATGCATTTACCGCAAATATACCTGAACATTTAAGACTTAAAGTTAATGGTGCTAAAATTAGTCAGATTTATAAAAGATTAGATCCAAGTAAACCGGCCTATACTGTTACAGGAAGCGGTGGCGGCGGCACTCATGTTTATCATTGGGAAGAACCTAGAGCCTTAACAAGTAGAGAGAGAGCCCGCTTACAAACATTTCCTGATAATTTTATTTTTTATGGTTCAAAAGAAAGTGTTAGAAAACAAATAGGAATGGCAGTCCCTGTACGTGGTGTTAAAATTATTTTTGAATCTGTTTTAAAAAGTTTCGCAGGAGTTGAATATTCTACAATTGAGCCTAATATACCTCCTATGATTCATCCTGAAAATATGCAGTTATATAATTCTGAAAATATGCAATTAAGATTTTTCGACTACCTGAAAAGTTATTCAATAAGTTTACCTGAATAATGAAGGATTTTTCATGATTTCTAATAATCTTTTTACTGAACTATTGGTTGAACCTGTCAAAAAAGGATGTAATAAACTGTATATTGTCTCAGGTTATGCAACTTCAGCAATGGCTTTTCATCATCTCGAAGAAGTAAAACAGATTGACGAAAATATAAACATTGAGTTAATAGTAGGTATGTGTCCCTCGGATGGTTTAGCCCTCAGTAATCACCGTGGTTTTCAACAAATTATGGAATCTGATTATAAAGGGAGATTTAAATGCAGTTATATAACTACCCCCCCACCAGTACATTCTAAAGTATACGCATGGTTTAATGATGACAAACCATGTATTGGTTTTTTAGGTTCAGCGAATTATACACAAACAGCATTTTCACATTTAAGAAAAGAGCTTATGACAGCATGTGATGCTATAGAAGCTTTTGACTATTATAATAGTTTAATTGATGATACAATTTATTGTACTCATCAAGATACAGAGAATCTTGTTAATATCTATAATGATAAATTTTTTCTTCGTAGGAAAAGAGTAAAAGAACTATTACCTGACCTTGGAACAAAAGACGCTGGAATGGTAGAAGATATTACCGGTTTATCTTTTATTACTATTTCCTTTTTAGACAATAAAGGAAATTTACCTGAAAGATCGGGCTTGAATTGGGGACAAAGGCCTAAAGAAAAACGTGAGCCCAATCAAGCGTATATTAGATTACCATCTTCTATTTATCATTCTGATTTTTTTCCGCCTAGAAAGGTTCATTTTACTGTTTTGACAGATGATTCAAAGATTTTAATTTGTTCCCGTGCTCAAGATAATGGAAAAGCAATTCATACTCCTCACAATAATAGTTTAATCGGTGAATATTTTAGGAATCGGCTTGGCTTAGCTTCTGGTGCTCGTGTTTCAAAAGATGATTTATTGCGCTATGGTAGAGTCGATGTAACTTTCTATAAAATTGATGATGAAACATATTATATGGATTTTTCTGTATGATGATTTATGGATAATCTTACCAAAGAACAACGTAGAAAGAATATGAGTAATATTCGTTCTGAAGGAACAAAACCTGAACTTCTTGTAATGAAAGAATTAAGAAGAAAGAAAATATATTTTGCAAAAAATGTAAAAAAGATTTATGGTAAACCTGACATTGTTTTTCGACGGAAAAAGATAGTTGTTTTTATTGACTCCGATTTTTGGCATGGTCATCCTACCCGCTTTATTCCTCCTAAAACAAACATTGAATATTGGTCAGAAAAGATTAAACGTAACAAAGAACGTGATAAACTTGTAAATAAAAAATTAACCGATGAAGGCTGGTTGGTTTTACGTTTCTGGGAATATGATATTAAGCATAATTTAAAACAATGTATTTTAAAAATACTTAATGAATATCAATATCAGGAGTGACCTTAACTATACGAATAAACTTAACTTTACAAATGCCCGTTTTTTTAAGTGTAGGAATCGAGTTCTCAACATTTTAAAAGAAAATGAATCTATACAAGCGGAATAGTAAATTTGAGTATCATATCCTTTAGAACGAAGAGTCCTCACTTACCGAAGATGAGGATGTAAGCTGAACTAGGCAAAGCTTTATAACGGAAAAAACGTTGGGTTCTTGGTTATAGAAGAGGTTCCGTGCGACCGACCTGTCTGTCCGGCTTCGGTGAATAACCTTAGCCACAAAGCCCTGAGTCAGCGCCCTATTTCTTTTTCAGTTTATCCTTAAACTGCTTACGGAACTTTTTAACCTTGGGATCGATGACCAGACGGCAATAACCCTGATTGGGATTGCGGCGGTAATATTCCTGGTGACTGATTTCCGCCACATAAAAATTACTGAAGGGCGTGATCTCGGTTACGATGGGATCAGCGTAAATATGGAGTCTGTCCGTTTCCGCTTTGGATTTTTCGGCGATGTCCTTCTGCCGCTGGTTATGGTAAAAGATGGCCGAACGGTACTGGGGCCCCACATCCGCGCCCTGGCGGTTCAGAGTGGTCGGATCATGCGTGCGCCAAAAGATGTACACCAGATCTTCAAATGAGATAATTTTCGGATCAAAATAGATATTGACCGCCTCGGCATGGCCCGTGTCCGTTGTGCATACCTGTTCATAGGTAGGGTTCTTCACATGACCGCCCGCGTAACCGGACACCGCTTCCACCACACCTTCGATATCTTCAAAAATGGCTTCCACACACCAGAAGCACCCGCCGGCAAAGGTTGCTACTTCCAGTTCACCTTTTTGTACCTTTATATCCAGATCTACCCCCATCATCTCTCCGCTTGTTTTATCTCCGGCCTTTGTGCAACCAAAATAAACAAATGTTATCAATAACAAAAACCCTGTAAAGCGCATCATAATTCCTTTCTGCTTTCTTCCGGCCCAAAATAAGAGCCATTGTTCGCAAAAAGTTCACATTCCGGTCAGAATAAAAAGACCGCCACCTGCTCTCCCGCTTCAATTTGCTGATTAATTTTGATGCGGATATAACCGTCGGCATGGGCCACCGTCGTGGGCATGTGCGATCCCTGCCGGCTCAACAGCCGGACCGTGGGCAACAGTTCGCCTTCCTTTTGCTCAAGAACAACACGGTTCAACTGAACGCGTTCGCTGCGGTTTATCACCCCCCCGGCCATCCGCGCCACAATTGTTTGCCGTTTAAAGGGCTGCCCCTGCATATAACCCAGAAGCGGTTTGATATAATGGGTGTAGCCCATAAAGGCGGAAACCGGATTTCCCGGCAGGCCGATCAGCAGGCAGTTCCCCCTCCGGGCGGCAAACATCGGTTTACCCGGGCGTTGGCGGATTTTCCAGAACAGGGTTTCAAATCCCGCCGCCTCCGCCGCGGAACGCACATGGTCATGATGACCCACCGACACTCCGCCGGTGCTGATAATCAGATCGGATAGCAGGGCGGAAGAGGCCAGGGCGTTCTTTATCTTTTCCGGATCATCGCCAAGGTGATGGCTGTTCAGAAGCCGGGCGCCATCCCGGTTCAGGGCGCCTTCCAGCATGGGGCCGTTGGAATTACGCACCTGACCGAAAGCGGTGGCGTTGTTATGATCCACCAACTCGCTGCCGGTAATGCACAGGGATACCGCCGGCCGGGCCGCCACCTTTACCCGGTCGATGCCGATGGAAGCCAGCAGGGCCACATAAGCGGGCGTAATACGCACCCCTTTTTTGGCGACGATCATACCTTTTGAAAATTCCTCTCCCTTAAAACGAATATGCTGATGACGCTTTTTAGCCTGCAAAATGGTCACCCGTTCCCCATCCGCCGGAGCGCAGTCTTCCACGGGCACCACCGCATCGGCGCTGTCCGGCACCACCGCCCCGGTACTGATGCGTATGGCCTGTCCCCGTTGCAGGCGGCCTTCAAAGGGATGGCCGGCCTGGCTTTCTCCCGTTAACACCACCTCCACGGGTATGCCCCCGGCGGCGGCCTCAATATCTCTCCAGCGCACGGCATAGCCGTCCATGGCGCTGTTGTTAAAGGCGGGCAGGTCAAAGGGGGCCTCAATATCCCCGGCCAGGGTATGGTTCAGCGCTTCCGTCAGGTCCGTTTCTTCCGCCTCCGCATGGGCGGCGTTCTTCTTTAAAATCTCCGAGGCCTGTTCTATGGTAATCATCGTCTTTCTCCGTATTCATTCTCATCCCCAAAGGGAATATCGTTTCCGTATATCACACGCGGGTACAAATGGATTCACATTCCTGAAAAAGGCCCGGCTTTACTTCCGCTCCGGTTTCAGCCAGCGTTTCTCTTCGTCATGACCGCCGCCCCACAACATGGGAAAGGCGTGCGGCAGACCCGGAAAAAGCGCCTGCAGGCTCTCCAGCGCCCCGCGCGAGCTGCCGGGCAGGGTTATGATCACCGAGCGGCCGCGAATGCCGGCCACCTCCCGCGAGAGCATGGCATAGGGCGTGCGTTCCTTGCCGTGTTTGCGCAAGGCTTCCACAATGCCGGGACTCTCTTTTTCCAGCAGGGGTTTCACCGCTTCCGGCGTATGATCCTTGGGCCCAAAACCGGTGCCGCCGGTGGTGAGAATTAAATCTACATCGTCCTCATCCGCCAGGCCTTGAACGCGGTCACGTATACGCGCCGCCTCATCGGGCAGAATGTCATATACCACAACGTCCAAACCCTTCTCCCGTAAAAAGCCCTCGATGATTTTTCCCGATTTATCCTTGCGCGTTCCGGCAAAAGTGGAATCGGAGATAACCAGCACGGCCGCGCGCAGGGGTCGGGCAAAGCTGTCCTTGAAATCGCTTTTGCCGCCCTTCTTTTTAACCAGCCGTATATGGCCAAAACTCAGTTCCTCATCAAAGGGCTTGAGCATATCATAGGCGTTGAGCAGTGCCGCGCTGACGGCGGTCATCGCTTCCATTTCCACCCCCGTCTTCCAAACGGCGCGCACCTCGGCGCGTACGGTCATGGTGGATTCTCCAAGTTCAAAACCGATCTCCACCCAGTCCACCGGCAGGCTGTGGCAAAAAACGATCCACTCCGCCGTGCGTTTGGCCGCCTGTATGCCCGCGGCCCGGCTAACCTGGCGCACATCGCCCTTGGGTACCTCATTGTTTTTTATTTTTTCCATGATCTCCGGCGTGCCATGCAAAACCCCCTCGGCCATGGCATAACGCAGGGTGTTGAATTTGGGGCTTACATCAATCATAATCTTTTACTCCGGTTGTCCGTCTATCCAACGGGTTTGCCCGTCGCTCAGGCATTCCTTCTTCCAGACGGGTACGTTATGTTTAATCTCTTCCACGATCCATTCCATGGCGCGCATACTCTCTTTGCGATGGGCGGCGGATACAAAAACAAACAGGGATATCTCTCCCGCCGCCACCCGGCCGGTGCTGTGATACACATGCAGGCAATTTAGGGGAAATTTTGTAAAAGCCTCTTCGCGAAGGCGGCTTATCTCGCCATTGGCCATCCCGGCGTAGGCGGAATATTCGATGGCTTCCACTTTTGCCCCGCGCGCTTCGTCGGCCCGCACCTGGCCCAGAAAAATAGCATGGGCGCCAATATTTTTTTTAGCGGCATGACCGGCAATCTGCCCGGCGATAAAATCCGGGGTGATGGGCCCGTCCATAAAATAGTTTTTCTCACTCATGGTCATTCCTTTTCTTTCCATTGTTACTTATTAGCGGCAACATACCCCCCGGAAGCGGCCTCCCCGCTTAGCTTTGTCCAACCGCCCTTAAGGCTGTAGACCCGTTCCAGGCCCTGCTCGCGCAATAGGACGGCCAGGCGCAGGCTGCTCAGGCCATGGGCGCACACCAGCAGCACGTCGCTTTCCGCCGGCAGCATCTCCGCCCGCAGTCTGCTGCCCGGTATATGGCGGCAGGGAAACGGTGGCGGCGTTGTTGCGGATTCGCGCACGTCCACCAGCACGGTCTCCTTCTCCCTTTGCAAAAACATCCCGGCCGTCCATTCCAGGGAACCGCCGCATTCCAGGCTGTAATCCACATCGGGCAGCCGTTTAAAGTTTTCCCGCGCCAGGGCAAGCTGTTTCTCATCCGCCTTAAAACTTATCGTCCGCGCCTGTAAAGTCAGCGCGTCAAAAAACCACAGGCGGCCGTCCGCGGAGCAGTTCAATCCCAAAAGATATTTCAGGGCTTCATTGGCCTGCGCCAGCCCCACCAGGCCGGCCACGCTACCCAAAATGCCCTGCTCCCCGCAGGACGGGGCCGTTTCCGCCGTGGGCCTGTCGGGGAAGAGGCAGCGATAGCTGGGTCCGCCGTTGTGATTGCACAGGGCCATCTGTCCCTGAAAGCGATCCAGCGCGCCGATGATAAAGGGCAGACCCAGCCCCACGCATACGTCGTTTATCAGATAGCGGGTAGCGAAGTTATCGGTGGCGTCGATCACCAGATCATGGCCGCGCAGCGTTTCTATCGCCATGCCGGGCAATAAAAAACCGTCAACGGCGCGGTATTGGATTTCTCCGTTCAGGTCTTTTAGTCTGGCGGCGGCGGCCCGGGCCTTATTTTGCCCGAGGGAAGATGCGCCAAACAGAATCTGCCGTTGCAGGTTGCTTTTTTGCACACGGTCGCCATCGATGATGGTCAGTTCCCCCACCCCGGCGGCGGCCAGATATTGCAGAACCGGACAGCCCAGCCCCCCCGCGCCGACCACGGCCACGCGCGCGGCAGCAAGCTTCTCCTGTCCCGCGCTCCCTATTTCCGGCAATATCATCTGCCGGGCATAGCGTTCCATCGTCAACCTCCGGCAAAGGGCGGTAACAGCGCCAGTTCATCCTCCTCATGGAGTATGTCGTCATCCGCGGCCATTTTCTGATTGAGGGCCACGCGGAAGGTATAGGCGTTCAACCGCGGGTGTTCTTCCCGCAGCCGCTTCATAAACTCCCCCACCGTCAGCGGATGCTCCAGGGGCTGTTCCCGGTCCTGCAACACCTGTGTTAAAGCGCCAAAAACACGGACTTTCATACTATCCTCCCGCCGCCGAACAGCGGCTTAAAAAAGTTTTTATACCACTTAAAGCGATTCATCCTTTTACGCAACCAGGCGCCAAAGAAAACCCTTTCCAGCAACAGACCCGCCGCCAGGGCCAGGGTCAGGTTGCCGCTGAACAGGGAAATCATCCCCACCATAACGGCCACCAGCCACTGATAGCCCCTATCCAGCCCCAGGGTCAGGGCCATCATGCGCACGCTGTCCAGCAACAACAGCGCCGCCAGCAGGGGAACCGGTATCCAGAACAGGGCCTCGCTTATGCCGCCAAGTGCCGTAAGCACTAAAATCGCCCCCATGATAATCACCGTACCGCCGGTTTTGCCGCCAAACTGTTTATAGGCCCCGATGCCGCCGGAGCCGTTACACATGGGGAAACCGCCGAAGAAGCCGATAAAGAGATCAAAGAGACCGATAGAGATACCCAGTTTTTTGGGGGAGACCTTGTTACCGCGTTCCGGCCAGAACTGATGACAGGCATCGGAGGCGGCATACATGGCGTTGCCCAGGGTTAGCGGAAGCTGCGGGATAATCAGCAACAGCATTACATCGGGCAGCAAGGTGAGATCGGGCAGGCCCGGGCGCAACAAAGAGTCCGCCGCCGGCAAGGCGGGCATAACCCGGCCGCTGAATACGGCAAAAAGCATAAAAGCCAGGGCCAGCATCAAGCCCAACGGCAGCTTGCTTTTGCGCCGCGCCAGGGTTAGTAAAAGAGCCAGGGCAACCATCACTCCTCCCCCTAAAAGGGAGGAGCTGCTTTCGGCGTTCAAAAACCACCCGCGTGAAAGAACGAGCTCAACGGCCTTGCGGGCCAGTATCAGCCCCACCCCCAGTTGTATACCGCGTACTATGGCGTCGGAAAACCATTGTTGCAACCAATCCACAATGCCGCCCAGGGAAAGCAGCAGCAGGAGCAGACCGTAAAACACCGCCGCCGTGGTCAGCCATTCCACCGGCAGACCGGCGCTGATGGCGATTACGGCCATGGCTTTCAGGGGCTGCACCGAGACCGGCACTTTGTACCACCAGCCCCCCAGCATAAAAACGATACCCCAGAGGAAGAAGAGAACGGCGGGTTGAAAGCCGTTGAAAGCGGCCAGGGCAAAACTCAGCGGCAGCAGGGTGCCCAGATCGGCAATGGAGGCGTTCCACTCCGGAAGACGGAAACTGTTCTTCATCGCCTCAGCCTCCGATTTGCGCCATGGAAGGCAAGGCGCCGTTGTTCTTCTTTTCCGCCTCGAACCCGTCACGGCCACGGCGGGCGATCAGCTTTTTCACAGCGGCCAGGATTTCCCCGTCGGTCGCTCCGGCGCGCATCATATCACGCACATTGAGTTGCGGCGCGGCATAAAGGCAGGTTTGCAGCCCGCCGGTGGGGGTCAGCCGCAAGCGGTCGCAACTGCCGCAAAAAGTACGCGTATAGGCGGCAATGATACCCAGGGCTCCGGAAAAGCCGGGCGCGGAGTAAAGGGCGGCGGTGGCGCTGCCCGGAATGGCCGACAGGGCCGGTTCCTCCCGGCGCAGTTGTTGCAGTATCTCCCGGGCCGGTATAAAGGTGTCGTTCTCCCCGGAAGCATTAAAAGGCATCTGTTCGATAAAGCGGATGGTCAGCTTTTCGCGACGGGCCCAATCGACAAAAGCGGGTATCTGATTCTCGTTCACCCCGCGCATCAGTACCACATTGATTTTTACGTGAAAGTCCATCTCCAGGGCGGAACGCACCGTCTCCAGCACAGGGACAAATTGATCGCGCCGGGTGATGCTATGGAACAGTTCCCTGTCCAGGGCGTCCAGGCTGATGTTCAGATTATGAATGCCGGCTTTTTTCAGCAGACCGAGGCGGGGAGCGAGATCAACGCCATTCGTGGTGATATTTACCGACGTCAGACGGGGAAAACGCCGCGGGAGGGCGCGGATAAAGTCCATGCTGCCCTTGCGCACAAAGGGCTCGCCCCCGGTGATGCGCACCTTGCGGATACCGGCGGAGATAAGCACGGCCAGCAGGCGGTTCAGCTCCTCATAACGCATCAGGGCGCTGTGCCCCAGTTTGGGCAAACCCCTGGCGGGCATGCAATAGGTGCAGCGCAGGTTACATAGATCGGTGAGCGCCAGACGTAAATAGGTGATGGCACGGCCATAGGGATCGACCAGAGCGGAGCGTTCAGCGCTTTCCGCGGCCGGTAGAAGGTGTAAGGGGGGCATGTTATGGGCTCCTTTCCAAGTTCGGGAGGCGATGCCGTTTCCAACAGCGCCCTATCGGCCTGGTCTCCTATTTGCTGCCAACAAACGTAGAGACTTCGGCTCGGAGATGAATTGTCAATAATTTACAAAGATAAATCTATAAAGAAAAGCATAAATTGGGTTTGTTCTTATAAAGAGGAAAGTAAAAAACATAGCGGCCCGCCTATTACGGCAGACTAAATTACGGGGGTTGTTTTACGGTGGATTAAAATTTCTGATCGGCAGCGCTTTTTCCCTGTATCAGCTGTGCCAGATCCTGTTTGTAATTTATATTGACAAACCACTCCGGGTCATAATCCGGCATGGATTGTACAAGAGGCGCTTCCACGGCCCGCAGTTGTTCCAGGATTTTATAAAGGCGGTACTGTTTTTGGGCAATCGCCTGTTCAAAGGCGCTCAGGGCAGTACGGGGCCATAAGCTCACCAGCGGTTCCATACCCTTGTGGGAAAGAGCAACCACCGGCCGGCCGTGTTTGGCCAGGGGATAGAGAAAACGGTAAATGGAAGGGTGCAGGGCGGGCATATCCACCGGCATAACCGCCAGCCAGTCGTTTTCCAGAAAATGCAGGGCGGTGTAGATACCGCAGACCGGGCCGCACCCGCTGACAATATCCTTATGAATGGAAAGTCCCGGCCGCGCCGGAAAACCGAGATCGCCAATGATATGCACGCGGCCGCTCAGGTTGTAGGCAAAGCGCACGGCATGTTCCAGAAGAGTTTGTTCCCTTAAAACCGCCTGGGTTTTAGGGGCGCCAAAGCGGCGGCTTTTTCCGCCGGCAATTATTGCCGCCGAGACGTTGTTAAACATGTGTTTCTCTTTCAACCGATACATCACCCCTAATAAGCGGAATCAACAGACCAAAAGCAAGCATAAAAGCTTTATTTTCTTATCCAGCGGCCGTCTGTTTTTATTTTTAACGGTGAGTGGTTACGGACATACTCGGTCACGGCTTCGCGCAAAATGATACCCGTCCGGTCTATGCGTTCCTCGGGCACCTCGGCCAGGGCGTCCAGACCGGAATTGCCCTCGGCCAGATAGTCGGTGGTGGCCACCTTGTACCAGGCGTCGTCATCCAGGGGTTTTCCCTGAACCAGAAAGGTTTCTATCTTTTTACCGTCTTCCCCGTCGCGCCGGTATACCACCTTGCCGCCGCCAATGGCCATGCCGCTGCGCGAGCCGCGTATTTTACGCTCGATGAGGCCGCGCAGGGTGGCGCCCTTGATGCGCAGCACCACAATGGAGTTGCCAAAGGGCAAAACACGGAACAGATCGCGCGGGGTGATGGGCCCGATGGGCAGATCGGAGCGGATGCCGCCGAAGTTGGTAAAGGAGAAATCAGCCCCGGAAGCCTCCAGCATGGCGTCGCAGATCAGGTTATTCATCGGCGATTCCCCCTGGGCCCGGGTCAGGGCAAATTCGGTCACGCCGATCACCTCGTCAAAACCCTTTTCCACTTCCGCCTGACGCTCTTTTATCATCTTGTCGATTTCGGGATCGGGCCAGTATTCATCTTCGGTCAATAACAGCAGGCCGCTGTTTTTGGAGGGCAGTTCATAACCGGCAATGGTACGCGTTTCCATATCGACCAGAATTTCGGCCATGCCCAGATTGCCGCCGTTGCCATAATTTTGAAAACAGATGGTGTGATTGTCCGGATCCACCCAGGGCTCGTTGTAGCCGCGGTGAATATGCCCGCCCATCAGGATATCGATGCCCTTGACATAGTGGGCCAGCTCCATGGCGTTGAGGTAAGATTTCTTTTGTACCTTCTGAGCGATATTTTCCTTAAGCTGCCGCCAGCCCTCCTCTTCATCGTAGGGAAGCCCCATATGCACCAGCCCGATTACAATATCCGCCCCTTTGGCCCGCAGACTGTCCACCGCCCGTTGCGCCGCCGGAACCTCATCGGTAAAATCGATACCGGCAATGTGATCGGCAAAGCTCATGTTTTTTGTCGCTTCGGTGGTCAAACCGAAAATCGCGATCTTCAGCCCCGCCTTTTCCAGCAAGACATACGGTTTGACATATTGCCAGACTTTATTGGTTTTTTTATCGATGATATTGGCCGACAAAATCGGAAAGTGTGCCTGTTGCACCAGTTTGGCCAGATTGTCCTTGCCCAGGTCAAAATCGTGATTGCCGGCGGAAACGGCGTCATAGCCCACGGCGTTCATATATTCGATGATGGCCTTGCCGCCGGTGCGGGTTCCCAGGGGCGTGCCCTGAAACATATCCCCGGCGTCCAGCAGCAGCACGGCGCTGCCCTCACGGGCGGCCTTTTCCCGCACTTTCTTAATGATCCCGGCCGCGCTGGCCCCGCCCCCCAGCATGGGAGGAAAGTTGGGGTTTAAAAAGGTGGCTTCGGTCTGGACGATGCCCCCATGCACATCGTTGGTATAAAGGATATATACCTTCTTAATGTCACCGGCCCGCGTCGACGTTATCAGCAACAGGGCCGGAAGTAAGCTCAATAGGATTTTTTTCATCAAAACATCTTTTCCTTTACAGGCAATTGGCTGTTATGTATCCCTACAGGTGGATCACAAAGTCGAGTTTGCCATAGGTTTCGTTCCATTTCACCAAATCGTTTTGTGTTCTGGTGGAGACATTGGAGTCATAGGCGGCGTCATCATACAGATCGGCCTGATAAAACTCCATGGCCGTCAATCCCAGACCCAGATTCAGATCGACATTCTTCCAGCGGTAACCCAGGCCCGCCGTTAACAGGGTTTTGGTCAACTCACGGTTTTCGCGCATATTTTCAAAGCTGTACCCCACGCGGAAGGCAAAATCGTTAAAAAAGACATGTTCCACACCCACCCGGATATTGTAGGTATCATTGTAGTCCGGAGCCTTGTAGAGATCATCGGTGAGAGCGCTCCAGAAATTATAGTAAAAGTCAACCATCAGGCGGGCCTGTAAAATATTGCGAAAACGATAGTCGAAGCCCATGCCCACGCGCGCGGGATAGGCAACCGCCTGGGTCAGGGTCTGGCTGCTATCGCCGCTGGTCAACAGGTTCTCCGTCTGATATTCAAAACCGCTGCGAAACGATCCGCCGACGCTCAGACGCTCATCGACGCGGAAACTGAAACCGGCATTGATATAAAACGGCGTGTTGAGGGCCTGCCGTTGCAGAACCGCATCGCGCGCCAGGGAATCCAGACCGAGGGCCTTGGGGATCACGCGGTTTACGGTGGTCACATCACCGTTAAGCAGTGCCACGCTCAGCCCCACGGAAAAATTGTCAAAAGCGGCGGCAACGGTAAAAGGCAGGGCGTATAAAACGCCTTCGCCGCTAAACTCATTGTAGGCCAGCAGCTTATCGCCAAAACTGGTGGAGCGTACCTCTTCAAAATAGTTGTAATTAAAATCCATAAACGGCATCCAGCCCAGGCTAAGGGCCAGGGGCATATCCTTTATCAGCCCTTTCAGACTGTAGACCAGTTGTGCCGAAAAATTATAGTAGCCGTTGTCCTGAAAATAGTAGGAACCGTAATCGACAAATCCGCCAAAATTATCATAATAGGGAAAAGAGCGGTCTTCCTGAAGCGACAGGAAATCACCGCCACCCTGCAAAACCAGTCCGCTGTCGGCCCGGGCCAGCAGGGCCGGATTGTGGCTGGCGGCCAGCAAAACCCCGCCATTGGCCAGACCGCTGTTACCGAGAGCCAGGCTGCGCGCCGTGGGCGAGGCCACTTCAAAGCCATAGCGGGCCTTATCCAGATTAAGGTTCGCCTGTTGCGCCCAGGCGGCCGTATGCAAAAACAAAAGCAAAATAATCAGAGTTATGCGTTTCATGCCATCCTCGTTTTCATTAAAAAGTATAGTTCAGTTCCAAATAGACGGTGTTTTGATTTGTGCGCACATAATCCGCGTAATAACGCAGCCCCGGTTCCGGGTTTGCCGGAGAATAAGCGACATTTTGCACCGGCTTCTCCACATTGAGCGTATATTTAAGACGCATGCTGAAGTTGCTGTTAAACCTGCTGTACAAAGATAGCCAACTGCGTATTGCGCCGCGCTGGCTGTCGGTAACGATAAACTGCGTATCCTCAAAATTCCAGAAGAAACCCTTATACATTAGGAAAAAGCCGCTCAGCTTCAGATAGGTGTTAAAGTTGTGGGTAAAACCGGCGCCGTAACCTTCGCTGTCCAGCACGATGTCGCCGAACACGCGCGGACGCGGGTGCACCAGGGTTTTACCTTTGACATAAATCAGCGAAACACTGTTAAAATCGGAGAGACGGGCGCGGATACGGCCGCGAAACTCCAGGCTTTTAAAATAGCGCAGGGAGATATCATTCTGCTCGTCGCGGGCCTGCCATTTTTGCCGTAATTGAATCTGCAGGGGAAAAATGGGACGATAGTCCAGCCAGCCCACCAAACGGTATTGCGAAGCACGGTCGGCCTTGCGTGTCCACTGATCAAACTCGAAGCGGGTGGTCAACTGACGGCTGATCTGATAATAGGAGTTGAGATAAAAGCCCTCTTCGCTCTGCGGCTGGGGAGCGTTGCTGTACAACTGTCCGTACAGAGCGGACTGCAGATAGTAGTAATCCTCGTAAATGGTGCCCTTAAAACGGCGGTAGTTGGAAAAGGAGCGCTGATAAGGATTGTCATAGCCCACATCGTAATTGCGGTAGAGGGCCAGCATGTTAAAGCCGGGATACTGCAGATAGGCCGAAAGCACCAGGGCACTGGGATCATCACCCAGCTTCAGGATGCTGCCGCCCTTGTCCAGTTCGCCATATTCGCCCATCAGGGCCAGGTTGCCGATTACGGTCTGGAAATCGAAACCATACACCCGGCGGAAGGATTTGGCATCGGCCCAAAAGGGATTGCTGCCGCGGCTGATGGGGCCGCCGTAGGCCTGCTTGATTTCGCTGTCGGCCGTTACCTGCCTTCGCTCCCAGTTATTGTCGGCCACGATTTCCGTGGGCCGCGGATCGAGCAGACGGTCATAGGCGCTCTCGTAATAGGTAAGCCCCAGCCAGGTGCCGGGCAGGAAGTCATATTGCACATGACCGCCGACGGTCAGTTCGTTCACGGCGTTCAGCCAGGAGAGATCGGTTTGATCCGGCAGGCGGCCGGCGTCATCGGCGGCATAGGCAAAACGCTGATCCAGAACGATCAATTGGTTAAAGGCGTGATTTCCGGCGGAATCGGCGGCGGCGCGGTTCAGGATGGCGTCACGCGGAGCGTAGGAAACAAAACCGATGGCGCTTAAATCTCCGTAGGCCACTTCGGCGGCGGTGCCGCGCAGGCGAAATTCCCGCGTGCGTGAGTTATCGCCGCTAAGTCCCTTAAAGCGCTTGCGGAAGCCGAATCCCGATTTACGCGGGGTAAAGAAGTCGGTGTTTTCCATGATCACCCCCTGGCCGAAGGTCAGGCTGTAATCACCCACGTAGAGCTTGCGCAGCTTAAGATCATTGCCGGTGCCGATATTCCAGGAAAAGTTTTCCAGACCGGCAAACCATTTTATTTTCGGGAAGGTGTTGTCACTGTCATAATATTGAATCGGCTCTCCCAGGTAGTGATTGTACGAAAAGCCGAGTTTAAAATGACGGTCTATGGAAAAGCGTCCGCGCACATACTGGTTGGGGTAGCTGTTGGCCGGCGCCACAAAAGCGTTGTTAACGATATTGACCTCGCTGTTGACGTCCGCTTCATCGGCCATGAATGGCGTGTTATCCATACGTACGGTCACATGGCCGTGCACGGGTACCTTATCCCGGGGCGGATTATAGTCTACAAAATTACGGGCATTGGCATAGCCGTAATAACTGAGCCCCGGCACGCCGCGCAGATCGCGCATGTTGCGGATGCGTCCGTTCTCCAGCCGGTAATTCATGATGGCCACGGCGTCGGCGGGGGACATATTTTGCAGGTTGATCAGCTGGTCATACCCCGCTTCGTTGACATTGATGGGGTCCAGGGCGTTTTCGATCCACAGGTCGATCAGGGCTTCGTTAATGCCCTCCTGACCGCTCCAGCGGTCAAAGCGGTAATACATACGCTCGATGCGCTGCTGGGTGGTACTTACCGGGCGAAAGGGTTCGACATGGATCAGGGGCTTGATTTTCAGAAAGGTTTTCTGATCCATCCCCTTAATGCGTTTCAGATCATAGATACTTTTCAGGTCGCCGCGATAGGTGAGGTAGTTATAGATTTCCTCCGCCAGCTTAGGGGAAACCGGCAGTTGTTCTATCTCCTCCAGGGTGGCGTTGTTGATATCCAGCCGTTGTTGCGGAGAATAGACCTGCGCCGTCGCCCCCAGGGCCGCCCAGAATGTTATCTGTATAAGAATAAATCGTAGTGTTTTCATCTGTTCTTTTCTTTTGTGTCCAACCGGTTTAGAAAGCGTACATCATGCTAAAACTATGGGTCTCCGCCAGTGTGGGATGATTGCGAAAACTGTAATCCAGACGGAAACCGGCATATTTAATTCCCAAACCGGCACTAAAGCGGTTGGGCTGCGTGCTGGCCCCCAAACGTAAATCCAGCACCTCATACAGGTTAAACTCAAAACCGGCCTCTACCTGCGGTTCCAGCCCGATGGTCTTGTTGACCGAAATGCTGGTGGTTAAAGCCGAATAGGGGCGATAGGCCGCGCCGACGACTATGCGCCGTTGCAGTTCGTTGTTGCTGCCCCGGCCAATGGTCGGGCTGTTAAAGTTATAGAGGTAAACACCCAAAAAAGTACGCTTGTATATGGAGGCCATCAGGCCGATATCCATGCCCAGCGCGCCGGCAGAACCGAGGTTGCGGCCATCCACCGACTCCCCCAGGCGCCAGTAATAGTACTTCAGATTATAACCGACCGACAGGCTGGTGTGAATGTCATTAAGCAGATAAAAGCCGTGGGAAAAACCGACGGTGGTTTCCTGACTGAGGCTCTCGCCTTCATAATTGACGCCGAAGTTATCGACCATGATACCGGCGCTGCCGTACCTGGCCGAAAGGGGCAAAACCACGCTGCCGAAAACGGCGTTGAAAAAGCTGTACCCGAAAGGACGCTGATAGGCCAGCCCCAGTTGCCGTTCGCTTATCTGAGCCAGTCCGGCGGGGTTGTAGTAAGAGGCCCAGGCATCGTTGGCCACGGCCACAAAAGAGTTGCTCATGCCGGAGGCCCGTGCCGAGGGATAACGGTCGTCAAAAGCACCTGCCCGCGCCAGGCTGCTCAGCCCGATCAGAATGAAGATTAGTTTTCTCATAAATTTTCCCGATTTCATTTTAGATGTTATTTCCCACGCTTAACGTGAAAGTATGGTACCGATAACGATGGGCGCCACACGGGTGGTTCTGTTGCCGGTGTCCTTATCCACTACCTCAAAGTGCAACACATAGGCGCCGACGGTCAGCCTGTCCCCTACCTGGTTGCGGCCGTCCCATTCCAGCTTTACCGGCAGGGGTATGCCGTCGCCATCCACCAGGGTGGCCACCAAACGACCGTTCATATCGTATATGCGCAGGGTAACCCGGGTATTGGCCCCGCCGGAACCGTATTCTATGGTCAGCTTTTCGCCCTGATCCGGAGCAAAGGGCCGCGGCGGTACTTTCAGGGAAACCGGCTGGTTACTTAAATCGATGTGACCGATATCTTCCTGATAGCCCACCAGCACCTGTCCGGCATTGGCAAACACGCCATGGACGCCGCTGGCCTCGATAAAGTCGCCCACGTTAAAATCATCCAGATTCAGACCGGCGGTATCCCAGATACGGATGGTGGTTTCTCCGGAACCGTCATCGATAAAGATGTTGGTGCCCCCTCCGGCGGAAGACTTACCGGTAACGATGCCCTTTACATGCACCCAACTGCCTTCATACCGGGCCAGGGCCGATTGTCCGGTACTCAACTGAAGCGGATCAGGCAGGGGATAGTTATTGCTGAGCACGGTGGTGGTATAATTTTCAATCTCCAGCGTCCCGTTAAAGGAGGTCAGGGTCCCCTGCAATACCACCAGGTTGCCGCGCACGATGTCCGGGTCCGGGCTGCCGCGACGGAATACATTGAGACCGGCGCCATCCTCATCGGCGATATAAGCCGAGGTAAAGTCGTTACGCAGAATACCGGCGCCGATGACGATCACCCCCTTGATGCTGATGGCCGTGCCGTCGGGCAGGCTGCGGGCATCGGAGATGCTGATGGTCGGAATATCGGTGCCGCTACCCACCAAAACGATGGGCGCGCTTTTAATGGAAGTCAGTACTCCGCCGCTTTGGGCGGTTTTTATATTAAAAGTCGATACCGTATTGGCGTTGGGCGCGCTGATATTTTTTAAGGTTAAGGTGCCCTCCAAACCGCCGGTCAGCTCGAAGCCGCTCAGGGTCACCAGACCGGCCGTTACCTCTGTATTGGCATTGCCGAATACCCCGCCTGTGCTGACATCGGCGGAAGAACCGCTAAAGCTCCAGCCGGAAGGAATGGCCAGGGTGGCCTGGGAGAGGGTATCATCGGTAGTGGGGCTAAAGGTGAACAGCAGGTCCACACTGGCCCCCGGCTCCACCCGGGCCGGGCTTACGGTAACCGTGCCACTGCCGTCGGCGGGAATAACCAGGTCACTGTGGTAGATATCTTCCTGATAGCCGACCAGAAGCTGGGCGCTGCCCTGATAAATATCCACAATGCCGCGCATGGCGATGGTATCGCCCAGGGCATAGCCGCTCAGATCAACACCGGTGTTATCCCAAATGCGGGCGCTGAGTGTGCTGCCGCCGTTGCTGATGGTCAGCGTGGTGCCTCCGCCGGCGGAAAACATGTCGCTGATAACACCGTTCACTTCCACCATGGTGCCTTCCAGATCGATATTGGCCGCGGCGGCCAGGGAAAGAAAGGCTACCTCCGGAACGTCTTGCAGACTGTCATCGACGGTCACGGTAAAATCGACAATTTCCGTGGTGCCGTTAAACTCATCCACCGTGCCGCTTACGGTAACCAGATTGCCCCGCTTAAGCTGCGGCACCAGTTCACCCGTGCGGAAGACGTTGATCCCCCGGCCGCTGGCGTCCTGCACATAGGCATCCGTCCAGGAGTTGGTGGTAATGCCGGAACCCAGGGCCACGACGCCCTGAATGGTCACCTGTGTACCCAGGTATGTGCTGACATTGTTTTGGATATCGGCGATGGTCAGGGCTTTCACCACGCTGACCACGGGGAAAACGGCAATGGGCGTCAGCCGGCCGCCGGATACGGCGGTGCGTATTTCAAAGGCGGAGTTTTCGGTTTTATCGGGTGTCTGAAGATTGGCGATCTCAATGGTACCGGTCTGCGTATCGGTCAATTGCGTGCCGCTAAAGAAAAGGGTGTCGCCGCTAATGCTCAGGGAAGCCGGAGCCAGCCCATCGCCGGAATAGGAGACATCGGCGGCAGAGCCGCTGAAACTCCAGGAAGCGGGGATGATCAGCGCCGCCTGTTGCAGCACGTAATCGGCGGTACCGGTCAGGGTAAAGGTCAGGGTGACGGTGCTGTTGGCATCGAGGGAAGCGGGATCGACCACGGCACTGCCGCTGCCGTCGCCGGCGACTTCGCTAAAACTACCCGGAGAGGGACTGACGGCCAAAAAGGATTGGGTCCAGTCTTCGCTGGTTTCATCATGTCCGGTTAAACCGTTGCCTTCGGTGGCGGTTTCGGCGACTTCAACAATGCCGTTGCGCTGATAGCTCATCCCGGCGGCCGGTGTGGCCAGGGCCTTTTGCGAGGCTTTCGGCGTATCGTTGCGGTAAGCGGTGGCCGTGTCATCCGCGTCCGGTCCGTCGATGCTCACGCCGCTTTTGTCCATCCAGCGTTCCTTAAAAAAGGAGAGCCCCCAGGCCATATAATCCACATCGCGGATCAGGTCGTCCTGACCGTTCCATTTAAACAGATGTATCATCCCGGCGCTGGGATCCAGGCTGATATTACCGCCAACCCATAGATTGTCCATATCGGGAGTGTTTTCATCCTCCGCGGTAATTTCCCAATGGGCTTGCTTACTGTATGCATTGCCAAAGGCGGAGCCGTACAAGGCCACAACCCGGCTTTCTCCGGAAGCTATGCGTGCTCCCGCCGGAAATTTTACCAGAAAATCTCC
Source organism: Calditrichia bacterium (assembly GCA_026991535.1). Taxonomy (GTDB): domain Bacteria; phylum Calditrichota; class Calditrichia; order Calditrichales; family J004; genus J004. Next base: position 29,900 of record JALXBH010000249.1, read on the forward strand.
CACCTGGGTGCTGTAAGTACCCGTAACGATATTATAGGCCGAATTATAGTTGGCAAGATAATACTCTCCAAGATCGATACTTTGATCCGTCGGATTATATATCTCCACAAAGGCATTTTGTTGTTGTGCCGAGGCCGGAACATAAACTTCCGAGATGAGCAGATGGCTTTGCGCCCATAGAGCAAGCGGCAGAAACACGAGTGCAGCGAGAACGCGCATGAATAACTCCGTTTTTCAAGATTCGATGATTTTTTTGATAAAGGACAGGTAATTTAGCACCTTCACACCGCAAAAGCAAACGACCTGATGAAATGTTTACACAGTTAACAGGAGCCTTAAACACGCTTTTATTTTACCCGGGGAACGTTTTCTCCGGTGGATTTATGTCCCCGGATAAGCGATTCCGTCCGTTTCACTTTTTTGCCCATTAATACGGCCTTTCTTGACTTTTTTGGCTGGTCGCTCTAAGTTCTGTTTCTACTCATATATCTGAATAAGGAGTTTACATGTCGTCTTATGATGTTATTGTGCTGGGTTCGGGTCCCGGAGGCTATGTGGCCGCCATCCGCGCCGCGCAACTGAAAATGAAAACCGCTCTGGTCGAACGCGATAAACTGGGAGGCGTCTGCCTCAATTGGGGCTGTATCCCCACCAAGGCGCTGCTAAAAAGCGCCGAAGTCTTCGAAACCCTGTCCCACGCCAAAAGTTTCGGTATTAAGGCCGGCTCTTTCAGCGCGGACTTTCCCGCTATCATCAAACGCAGCCGGGAAGTGGCCGAAGCCAATTCCAAAGGCGTTGAATATTTGATGAAAAAAAACAAGATCGATGTTATCTACGGCAACGGCGCCTTTAAAGCGGCCAACACCTTAACGGTTACGGATAAAGACGGTAAAGCCCGGGAGCTGACCGCCAAACATATCATCATCGCCACGGGTGGGCGCCCCCGCTCCATACCCGGGGTTGAGATGGATGGCGATATTGTCATCAGCAGCAAGGAAGCGATGAGCCTGAAGAAGCAACCCAAATCGCTGATCATCATGGGGGCCGGAGCCATCGGCATCGAGTTTGCCCATTTTTACAACACCCTGGGTACCGAGGTAACCGTTGTGGAGATGCTGGATCATATCCTGCCCATCGAGGATGCGGAGATATCCAAAGCTTTGGAGCGCAGCTTTAAAAAGGCAGGCATCAAAATAATGACCGGCACGAAAGTGGAATCCGTTAAAAAGCTGAAAAACAGCGTGCAGGTAACAGTGAGTAAAAATGGAAAAAACGACCTGCTTAAGGCCGAAAAAGCGCTGATGGCCATCGGCATTCAGGGTAATGTGGAGAATCTCAACCTGGATGGAATCGGCGTGAAGAATGAGCGCGGTTTTATTCCGGTGGATGCCTATTACCGCACCAACGTTCCCGGCGTTTATGCCATCGGCGATATCACCGGCCCGCCCCTGCTGGCACATGTGGCTTCGCATGAGGGCACCATTTGCGTGGAGAACATTGCCGGTAAAAACCCGCATACGCTGGACTACAACAGCATTCCGGGATGTACCTACTGCCATCCTCAGGTGGCCAGCATCGGCATGACCGAAGCCAGGGCCCGGGAAGAAGGTTATGATGTTAAGATCGGTAAATTCCTTTACACCGCTTCCGGCAAGGCCCGGGCCATCGGCGCCCGCGAAGGCATGGTCAAGCTGGTGTTTGATAAAAAATACGGCGAGCTGCTGGGCGCTCATATCATCGGCGAGGAGGCCACCGAACTGATTGCCGAGCTGGGCATGGCCAAGGCGCTGGAAGCCACGCCGGTGGAGCTGGGCAAGACGATACATGCCCACCCCACCCTGTCCGAGATGATTATGGAAGCCGCCCTGAGCGCGGACAATGAAGCCATTCATATTTAAATAAGGAACTCTCATGAGAACGACCCTGCTCCTTTTAAGCGCCGTTTTTATCTTTTTATCGGCTTGTAAAAAACAAGATGCGGCGCAAGCTTCCGCCTCCGTGCCGGATACCCTGCGCTTTGAACAGGAAAAACATCTGAAAAATGTACGCATGCTGACCAACGGCGGGGAAAATGCCGAAGCCTACTTCTCTTTTAAAGAAGACCAACTCATTTTTCAATCCACCCACGGACAGTATAAATGCGACCAGATATTTACCATGAATCTGGACGGCAGCCATAAGCAACTGGTTTCCACCGGCAAGGGCCGCACCACCTGCTCCTACTTTTTGCCGGGTGATAACAAGATAATTTACGCCTCCACCCATGCGGATAACGAAGATTGCCCCACGCCGCCGGATTTCTCCAAAGGCTATGTCTGGAAGGTATACAGCAGCTTCGACCTTTATGTGGCCAATCGCGACGGCAGCGATCCGCGGGTTTTTCTGCCCTCGCCGGGTTATGACGCCGAAGCCACGGTTTCCCCCAAGGGTGATAAAATCGTCTTCACCTCCATGCGGGACGGCGACCTGGATATCTATACCGTTAATATCGACGGTACCGGCCTGAAAAGGCTGACCACCGCCCTGGGTTACGACGGCGGCCCGTTTTTCAACTGGGACGGCAGTAAAATTGTTTATCGCGCTTTCCATCCCAAAACCGAAAAGGAAATTGCCCGCTACAAGCAGCTTCTGTCCGAAGACCTGATCGAACCCAACGCTTTCCAGATTTGGGTGATGGATGCCGACGGCGGCAACAAGCGCCAGATTACCGATAACGAATATGCTAATTTTGCCCCCTTCTTTCATCCGGACGGAAAACGTATTATCTTTTGTTCCAATAAGGGCAGCAGTGATCCCCGCCGGCCGGATTTTAACCTGTGGATGATCAATACCGATGGCAGCGGATTGGAACAGATCACTTTTTTCGATCAGTTTGACGGTTTTCCCATGTTTAACCATGACGGCAGCAAGCTTGTGTTTTCTTCCAACCGCTTCAACGCCAAACCGCGGGAAACCAATATCTTTATCGCGGACTGGATTGACTAGAGCTTAACCACGGCGGGCATAATGTGCCGCGCGACGATGATCGATCCCATGTTCCGGGAATAGCGGCGCATGGGATTTATCTTATATCTGAGGGCTTTTCAGATTATTTTATCTTTTTGGATAGCAGATGGGTTTTACAGGTAAAATTAACCGTGATGAATATTATTTCATCCTTTTGTTCGGCTTGCTTTCGGTTCTTGCGGCACAGTTGAATTTTGTTTTGGATGTAGCGGGAGGTATCCGCACCGATCCCCGGGAAATCGTCGCCCTGAGCAGTGTTTTCTTTTTAAGCAACTGGCGCTCGGCTTTATTCGTAGGACTCCTTGCGGCCCTCGGCGGCCCCTATGACTCCACCCTGTTTCAAAATATCGCCATGCATATCATCGCCATTCCCCTCGGCTGGCAAGCCTACTACTTTATTTTAAGACATTTCCAGGACCAACGGCTGCGGCCCCTTATGTGGGGTATCAGCGTGATCCTTTTATACATGTTTGTCTACAGCCCCGTTTACATTCTTTTTAAGGTGATGGACGCCTCCATTAATTTTCATCTCTCCCTTCGCCACTACTGGGAAATCCTTTACAGTATCCGGCTGGAAGTTCTGGCCACGGCGATATTCACCGCGCTTATTCTTGCCATAAAGGAGGTAAGGTCCGAACTTCAGGAACGGCAAATCATTCAGGAACTGGCCCTGCATCATGGCAATATCGGCACCTGGAAAATAGACGTGGCCGAGGAAACCATCCTCATGAACGAAATGTGGCAGGAACTGTTGAAGGACGAGGAGCATCCCGGACCACGGTTCCCCCTGGTCTGCTTTCTTAACCGCCTCAATGAGGATGACAGGAAAAAGCTCCGTGAGCAGTTAAGGCACATCGCGCGGAACGGCCAGGCCAACTTTACCCTGGAGCTGAACATCGGCACACGGGATAATAAGAAACGCCGTATCATCATGTCCGGCGTTAAGCTGCCGGAATCCCTAAAAAGCGCGGGGCCGGTTTTATTCGGTATCATTGTGGATATCAGCGATCTGACACACAGCAGAGCCGAAGAGGAAAAATTGCGCCAACAGCTGCTCCAATCGCAAAAGCTGGAAGCTATCGGCACGCTGGCCGGAGGCATCGCCCATGATTTCAACAATATCCTGACGGTAATTCTGGGTCACTCCGAGATGATGCTGAGCAAGCTGGACAAAGAGAGTGAGCTGGCGCAAAGCCTGTCGGTTATCCTTTCCAGCAGCCGTCGCGCGGCCGATCTCACCAATCAAATTCTGGCCTTTAGCCGTAAACAAATCTACTCTCCAAGGATCATCGCCCTGAATAAGGTGGTTGCCCAGTACGAAACCTTTACCCGGCGACTTATCGGCGAAGATATCGAAGTGGAAATGGTTCTGGATGACAGGGTAAAGAGCATAAAGGCCGATCCGGTACAGATAGAACAGGTGCTTTTAAACCTTATCGTCAACGCCCGGGATGCGCTGATGCTAAGAAGGGAACCCGGCTTTCACAAAAAAATTACACTGGAAACCCTGTGCGTTAATCTGGACGAAACCGCCGACAAGGATGTTCTACCCGGAAAGGGAAACTATACTGTGCTTTCCATCAGCGATAACGGTAGCGGCATGGACGCGGCCACCCGGGAAAAGATATTTGAACCTTTCTTTACCACCAAGGAAAAAGGCAAGGGAACCGGCCTGGGTCTGGCTACCGTCTATGGCATTGTAAAGCAAAACGGAGGAACAATCACCGTTTATTCGGAACCGGGCGTCGGAACAACCTTTAAAATATACTGGCCTTCAAGCACGGAGAGCCAAAGTGAAGCAGTTGAGCCCGCGGTTTCCATCGACAGCCTGACGGGCGAGGAAAAAGTGTTGCTGGTTGAAGATGAAAAAACGGTGAGGGAATTTGCCGTTACCGCGCTCTCGTCCCTGGGCTATCAGGTGTGGGCCGTGGCCGACGGACGTGAAGCCGAGGCTTTTATAAATTCGGGAAAAGTCGTTCCCGATATTTTGGTTACCGATCTTATTTTGCCCTTTAAAAGCGGTAAGGAAATTGCCGGACTGGTTAAGGCCACATATCCCGAATGCATCATCCTATACACCTCGGGTTATACGGATAATCATATTGTACATCAGGGCGCACTGGAACCCAACATAAACTTTTTACCCAAACCCTATACCCTGCAACAACTGGCCGGTTTTATCCGGCGTCTGTTTAAGTCCCGTGACAGGGGGGAGGAATAACCATCCATAATGCTTAGTGTGTTTCCAATTCACTGATTTTTTTGGATGATGCTTCGAATCCGGGATCCAGACTGAGCGCCTTGCGGTAATTTATCAGGGCCGAATCCACATCTCCCAACGCCCGGTAGCCATCCCCCAGGCTGTCATAGGAATTAGCCACATCCGGTGTAAGCGATACCAGCCGTTTAAACATTTTCAGAGCTTTCCTCTTTTTACCCCGCTTTAAGAGATAGTAGCCGTAATCGTTAAACAGCCCCGGCCGGCCCCCGGAATCGGGAAAGCTTTTCACCAGCAGATCATACTGCTCTTCTACCTTTTCAAAACGGCCTTCCTTTTTATAGATGGCAATCAAAAGCCAACGCCCCTTTTCCGAGCCCAGTCGTAAAAGGGTAAAGGCCTGCTCCCGGGCTTTCCCGATATCTCCGCCCATAAAGCCCGGTGCCATCAGGTAAAAGTTTGCCGCGCCGATATGTCCGCCGATATGGGTGGAATCCAGTTCGATAGTCTTTTCAAACTGTTCCAGTATTTTAGGCGCCAACCAGCCCTGTTTAAACACATTGGCCTTTTGAGCAATAGCCCCCATGACATTGGCATAAACAAAATGGTACTCGGCTATGGATGGTTTTAGCTCTACCGCCCGCTCCGCGTAATCCAGCGCCGTATCATAATCCTTTTTCCCGTAATGAATTCGGGCCAGATAATAACAGGCCGCGGCATTGTCTTCATCCTGTTTTAAGATCGCTTCCAGGACCCGACGGGCGTGCTCGTACTCTTTGTTTTCAAACAGCTTAACGGCTTCATCAAGACCGGTGGCCGGGGCAGGGGAAAACAAAAGGAAAATAGACAATAAAAAAAAAGCATGTTTCATAATAAATCTCCGGGATGGCTAAGGGCGGGGTATATTCCGCTTATATCAATCTTTGACGAAATTTTACATTAAAGGTTGCCGTCCCCGTTTTCTCAATGAGGTTTTCCTTTTGTTTTCCATAAATACTTTTCATAGAGATCGAGGTCTTGCTCAAACTCCTTTTGGAAACGCCGGGAATAGGGGGTAAAATAACGGGGTTTAACCGCATTGATATATTTTTGACGGGCCATTTGCAAATAATGTTCGGCAGTGGCGCGATCCTTCAGCTTTTCATAATACAGCTTTGCCAATAAAAAATAAGGTCTTGGATTGTCCGGGTCACGCTGAATATGCTTTTTAAATACCCTGATCAGACTTTTTTCCGGAACGGCCGGATTATTCATATTTTCGCCGGCAATTTTCATCGCGGCCGGATACCCGGGATAATCCTGTAGAATACACTTTTGCCAGCGCTTATATATGCCCTTAAAAGTCAGTCCGGGAGACTCACCGCTCTTTGGACGCGGTATAAGCTGTTTTTTCGTATGCTGTTCCATAACTTTAAAAACCGACAGATATTTAGAAGTTATGGGAGAAGCAGGGTATTCCCTGGTGAGCTTGTTCAGATAGAACAGGTATTTATCCCTGTTTCCCAAAATAAGATGGATATGTGCCAACAGATAGACCAGCCCGGCATCCGCTTTGGGGCCTGCTTTTTGCAATGTCTTATAAAAGGCCCTCACGCTGTCCTTTAGTGAAAATTCTTCAAAAACTTTCAGCCGTTTCTGATTGGCCCAATACATCTGCCATACCGGATAATTACCGGGATATAAGGCCAGTTCTCTTTTTAATAAAGAGTCTCGTACTTCATCCATATAGGCCAAAGCATAACGCGCCAAAGAGTTTCGCGCCGGTTGGCCATTATGGTTGAAGATTATAAAGCGAAAAGTGGAATCCACAATTCTTTCTTCCCGGTTTATGATATGAAGCTCCAGGGAAGACACGTCTTCTTTAATTTTAAAACGGACACGGTATCTTTGTTTTTGTTTTTCCGCTTTGAGCAGCATGGATTCACTCTGTCCCTCTTCCCCATAAAGGTATAAGAGAAAAAAAGGGGCGGAAGGTGTATCCACTGTCGCACCGGGATAAAATACAACTTCCAGGGTATCACCCCGGCAGGGTCTTTGCGGCTCCGTTACAACCGTTTGTCCTATTACAGGTAACAGGGGAATAAAAAAGATGATTATCGCGAAATATAACCTGAACATTTGTCACTTACGGCTAATCAAGCTGCCAGCTTAGTTGAACACCGCTGGCGTAGCGCCCGAACCAGGGTTGCATTTTCAGACGGCTGAAAGCCTGGCGCTTGTCCCGGTTAACGATAAAACGTCCGGTGGCGTAGCCGATAACGCCCCCCAGAAAAACGTCGGAAAACCAATGCTGGTTGTGGTAAATACGGGCGGCCCCCACCCAGGCGGCGGTTCCATACCAAAAGACCTTCCACAAACCGCTGTCCACGGCATCAGCCAGTACGGTGGAAACGGCAAAACTGACCGCCGTATGCCCGCTGGGCAGACTGTGATAGGTGTTGTCCAGCCAGTTAACGGGCCGGAAATAGAGCTGGGAATCTCCGGCAAAGGGACGGCGGCGGCTGAACAATACTTTAAACACCCCGGTAATGGCGCCGGAATAGACAAAAGCCTCCATGGCCATCAGTCCCGTATGCCGCACGCGGTTGTTGCCGGCCAAAAGACCATAGCCGTAGATACCTGCCCCCAGAAAGAGCGAGTACTGATTACCCATATAACTGTCGATAAAAAAATAGTCATCCAGTTCATTTTTATCCAGCCCCTGCGCGTAACGGCGCACCTCCCTGTCCACCGTGAACAACAAGGCCGTGGTGGCAACAGCACCACCGACATACATCCAGCCCTCGCTGTCATAGCTTAAGGGAGCCACGGCCAGATCCAGGCCGGTTCCGGCAAAATGCTGTACGTCCCGGCCTATGTTGGAAAAAAAACCGTGCTGGGCCTGTAAGGGGGTCGTAAGTAATATCAGGCTGAACAGAAATGAAAAATATCTAAACATGGGTCAATAATCTCCGGTTACAAGCGATAATCAAAATCTATGAAAAAAATATATCTCTGCCTATTATTTCTGTTCATTCCCCTGATTATAGCGGCGCAGGCACTGCTCCCCGAACAGACGCGTGTCAGCGAAGGGATCGATTACAACTCATTCTACCCCCATATTTTGCTGCGCCATGAGGTGGGCACCTTTTTTAAACTACCCAAAAATCCCGTCTTCCGGCCCGCCCGACAAGGCTGGGACAGCCGGGATGTGGCCGACCCCTTTATCACCGTGAGTACCGATACGGTTACCCTGTGGTATGACGGCAGCAGCGGCGGCTCCTATCATATCGGACGGGCCGTGCTGGATAAAGACGGCTGGTACTGGCAAAGAAGCGGACGGGAAGAGATCACCCCCACCACAGGCTATACTTACCATTTGATTGCCCCGGCGTTTATCCCCGGCGCGGGGCAGGCCATGCTCTTACTCAATGGGAATGACAGCGATAGCGAGTTGGGTTACCGCCTGGGGCTGGCCCGGAAAACGGAGCGGAGCTGGCATATCAAAGACCTGGAGCTATCCATTCCTCAATCCGGGAACTGGGATAACAGCGGCCGGGCCTATGCCACCGTTCTTTACCTGCCGGAAAAACGACAACGGGTGTTATACTATTCGGGCTTCAGCGGACTTTTGTCTTCCATTGGCCGGGCGGAACAGAACGCAAAAGGAACATGGCGGACCGGCAACAAGCCGGTATACAACGCCCTGCCCGGAGTGATCGCACCCCATGTTATCTACAACGGCCGCAACTTTACCATGTATTATGTCCGCCTGAACCTCAACAGCGGTTTTGGCAGCCATATCGAAAAGGCGGTTTCCGATGACGGCATTAACTGGCATTTCCGGGACGTGGTTTTAAAACCGGAAAAACGCTGGGAAGGAAGGCGGTTGATGCGCCCTCACCTCTCCTATTACGAGGGCAGCTTCCATCTGTTTTATTGCGCGCAACGCGGCTCCAACTGGCGCATAGGCGAGGCACGCGCCGGGGGGCTGTTCCGGGCGCGGGGATCTGTTTTTATTAAAATTGAAAATACCAGGCGCCTGATCATCGACTATGAACAAACTCCGGGTACGGCGCTTGAGCTGTGGCTGAATGGCGGGGAGAACAGAAAAAAAATCAGCACGCAAAAACAGGCCCGCCGCCGGGCGGATGTGTGGCGTGTGAAAATAGATACCACCCCTTACAGCGGAAAAATGCTGGAAGTGGAACTCATCAGTGAAAAGGGAACGGCCAGCCCGGTGATATACCGCATTGAACGGCACTGAGTCTGTCAGATAAGATTAAAACGCCGGGCGCTGTTGTAGGCTTCAATAGCGGTCACCTTGATGATTCCGGCCGTGGGCACGGCCACCAGCATGCCGATCATGCCAAAAAACTGCCCGCCGATGATAATGGCAAAGATGATGGTCAGCGGATGCAGATCAACGCTGCGGGCCAGCACCAGCGGTTGTACCAGTACATTGTCGATCAACTGAATGATTAAAAAAGCCAGCGCCACATAGAGCACCTCCTGTCCGCTGCCATGACTGAACAGTACGGTGAAAATGGCCACCACCGCCCCGGAGAAGGGCCCCACATAGGGAATCATATTGGCCAGACCGGCAAAAATACCGATCAACACAAAATAGGGGACATCCAGAATCCATAGAGCGCCGATGGCCAGCACGCCGATAATGGTGGAGTCCACAAACTGCCCGCGCAGATAGCCGCCCAGCTGGATATCCATCTTGTGCAACAGATTCAGGGTCATTTCAAAATAGCGGTTGGGTACCAGACTGACCAGGTGCTTTTTCATATCACGCCCGTCCTTGAGCAAAAAGAATACGGCAAAGGGGATGATGATCACCGAGGTAAACAACGGCACCAGGTTAACCAGAATGGCAAACAACGATTCGGCTAGGTTTTGGATACCCTTTTGCATATCGGCCTGCAAATTGAGGTCTTGCCCTTTTAACAACGGAATGGTTTCTTTGATAAAACCCTCGATATTGTCAAAAAGCTGTGAGGTCGTTTTGCCGTCCAGCCCTTTTTGCAAAGAGGCGATTTCATGGGAGAGCGCGGGAATCAAAAAGTAAAACAAGGAAAAAACCACGCCGCCCAAAGCCAGAAAAATAAGAATCGTCGCCGATGTGCGTGAAAGACCTTTAAACTCGAGATAGCTGGCAAAGGGATCCAGGATATAAGCCAGCAGGGCGGAGATCACCAATAGTACAATAGTCGAGCGGATAGCGCTTAACAGCCAAACCACGGCCACCAGAGCGGCCACCACCAAAACGATCTTTAAAAAGCGTGATACCGTTGTTTCCATCAGTCTTTCTTCCCCTTTTTCAGGGTTTCCAGCTCGCTTTGCAAAACGTTAAGCCGCGCCTTAAGCTGCCGATTCTCCAATGTACCCAGACGCAGACGTTCGGCAATCATCTGCGACAGGCGAAACATGATCTTATTACCGATCTTGGGATTGGTTTCCATCAGATTGAAAAGATCCGGCTGAAAAAAGCCCAGCAGACTTGTTTCCTCATGGGCAATGGCCGAGGCGGTGCGTTTACCGGAAAGAATCAGAGCCATCTCACCGAAAAAATCCCCGTTGGATAACAGCACCAGCAGCTTGTTTTCCCGGCCCACGGTAATATGTACCTTACCGTGTTCAATGATATACATACCCACACCCGGCTCGTTCTCACGGAAAATAACCTCGTCCCGCTTATAATGCCTGCGATGTAATATCCGTTCCACCGCGCGTAACTCCTTATAACCCAGGTCCTGAAACACAGGTATGCGCTTCAACACGGTGAACATGTTTTCCTTTACGACATTCTTTTGCTTGAAAATATTGGCCCAAAGCGCTTCATCAGACATAAGCCGGTGTTCTCCCTTAACGGTATGCGTGCATTATTAAAGTATCGAAATGTAAATATGAATATTGACAGAAAACAGGGAAAAGTTCACAATTTATATGTTTTTTTAGACCCCCCAAAAAAAAGGCTCCCCTTTTCAGAGGAGCCATAATGGATTGGGATTGCGTATTATTTAATGCGGTAACCCAGACCTATGGAAAAAGCAAAAATATTCATATTGTGTTTTCCGGGAACGGCGTCGGCATATTTACCAAAAGGAATGTCGCGCTCCGTACCCATAAGATACTCAGCACCGGCATCCACCACCAGATTATCAAAATTAAGGCTGAAGCCGCCGGTAAAACCGTTGTAACCGATACTGGGAAAGAGGATATTGTACGTTTCATCCGGCGCCGGAGCAGGATCGGTATAAAAACCGCCACGCACCGTGGCCATGTCATTTATCTCATATTCCGCACCCAGGCGAATTTGCGTGGCGTCATTCCAGTTGAGGGTAAACTTATTGTCACCGCTTGGCTCCAGGGCCTGTTGCCAGGCCGCTTCCTTATATTTGGTTACAAATTCGGTTTCACTGGCAGACCACTGGCTATACTGTACGTCAAAGGTCAGGGTTAAATTATCGGCGGGCTTTACGGCCACACCGCCGGCCACCCATAACGGCCAGGAAACATCGCGGTCAAAATCGCTTTTGGTCGGGGCGCCCAATTGGGCAAAGGCCATATTCTCACCGCTGCCGCTCATGGAGACATCCGTCTTTGTTCTAAAGGAAGCTCCCAGTTGTATCATATCGTTTACCTTAAAGTGAGCGCCGAGGGTAACACCGTAACCCAAACCCGTTGAGCTTTCACTGTATTGGGCAAAAGTGTTCGGAGCTACCTCCGCCGGCCGGTCCAGATCAAAAAGAGCATAAAAAATATTTACAGCCAAACCAAGGGAAAAGTTATCCGATACCTGATAAGCCACGGCGGGGGAGATGTTTACCACGCCGATCTTGGAAATCCAGTTTAAGGATGTACCACCGCTAAGACTTCTCAGGTCCGTGCCATCCCATTCGGCGCCCAGACCCGCCGGCACATAGGCCCCCAGGCCAATTGTCAGCCTGTCACTCAACATGCACACCCAATGCCCCATCAGGCCGGGAGAGGGATAGAGGTTGGATTTTGTCTGGGTATCGATATTTTCACCACCAAAGGGACTAAAGTCTGCCTGATAGGTACCCGTTGGCATAACACCGGTAAAGTAACCGCCAATAAAAACGCCGTCCAGATTGCGCAGACCGGCAGGGTTCCAATAAAGGGTGGTATAGTCATTGGCCAGGCCAACCACCGCGCCGCCCATGCCCAGGGCCCGTGGACCAATACTGTTCAAACTTAATCCATTGGCCCAAAGCGACGTGCTTAGGAACAGAAAAACAAAAAGTATACGTATTGCCTTACTCATGCAAA
>JALXBH010000250.1 GCA_026991535.1 Calditrichia bacterium
ACCGCGTCGATGCGCGGGTCTTCCTGAACGGCCAGCTTACGGTTGGCAAAAGCCAGCACGCCGGCCAGAAAAATGCTAAGACCGCCGATAAAGAGGACGGCCAGATAGGCTTCTGACATTGTTAAATCCGTTTTTAATGTTTCATTCCCGCACCCCTCCGGGAAAGGGAACGGGAGCGGACGCCGTTGTCAACTGTTGAACGGCGCTGCCCGTTTGATCAAATCCTCCAGATCCGGTTCATTGGGATTGACCGGTTTTCCGGGGTGAATGATTTTTACCGGACAATTTTCCGCCGCCATAACCAACTGCCTGTAAGTGCCGGCGTTTACATCGCTGATATAAGCCTGCTTATTGGCGTCATAGGCAAACATATCGGGATTGATGTTGCGGCACTCATTGCAACTGGTGCACAGGGGGGTATCGATGTAGGCCTCGTCGAAGCTGAGCCCTTCATCTTCTTCCTCCCCGGCGGATTCGGGAGCGCTCTCCGGGGCCACGCTATCCTCCTTCGGGGGCGCGCTTTTCCCGGGTGCCGCGGGCGCGGGAACTGCCACGGGGGCGTTCAGGCCGCTGCCCAGCCGGATCATCTCGTCGGAGAGCAGGCCGGCGGCCAGGTTGGAGATGATCTCCGAGGTCAGTTGTTCCCGGTCGGCGTTGAGTTTTTCCTCAAAGTCACGGGTGATATCGGCGATTTTGCGCTCTGCCTGCCGTTCCAGTTCCTCCTTAAGCCGGGCCACGGCCTGTGCGGCCCAGGAGTTGTCGATGCCGCTCCACTCCTGCATTACCCGCCAGTCGGCGGCGATGGCCGCGCATTGATCGACGATAAATTCATCGACCAGCAGCTTATGCAGCTCTCCGTTGCCATCGGCCATGGTGATATAGGGCAGATGCTCTTTCTGCCTCCGGCTATCCTTTAAAAAATCGACCAGGGGTATCAGGGCGTTGTGCTCATCTTCCCTGCCCACGGGATAGTAGTGGGTTTGAAAACCTTTGTGTAAATAAAAGAATTCCGCCGGAGTAAAGGCAAAGCTTTGTTCCTCATGTTCGTCGCCCACGCGGACGGTGTGACTGTTGACTGCCCATAAAGATTGGGGCTGAATTTCCGGGCTGAGGAAAAAACGTTCGCTTAGCGGTTTGGCGGTTTGACCGTTAAAGGCGTAAAGGGGAAAGACCCGTGACGCCGCCGCCGCGCCGCAGCGGATATAATCGGCAACAGGGGCGTTCTCCTCTTCATCGATCAGCGTGTAAAAGGAAAAAAAGGCCGCACCCTCAAATTGCAGGGCGCCGCGGATTTCATCCCACATATCGCGGATAGCGGGCAAGGGGGTTTGCACTACGTAAAACCGGTTCAGGGCCGTGGCCATGCGCGCCCATCCGTAAAGGGGCAGCAGGCGCTCGCCTTCCAGCAGGCTGGTGGCCTGAATGCTGATTTTTATCTTTTCCCCGGAAAGCATGCGCGCCACCAGCGCATCCTGATGTTCCGCCGCCTGACGGGCGTCCAAAAACAACAGGGCCGGAGGGATCAGCCGTATCTCCTCGTCGCTCATCATGCGTTTGGAAAAGTCATCAAAAAGTTTTTGATGACGACGGGGATCAAAACGATGCTTGTCTTCCAGAACCGCCAGATGGTAATCCCGTATTAGGCTGATGATTTCCCTGCGTGCTTTTTCCGTGTGCGCCCGCGCCGGATCGGTGGAGGTAAATTTTTCCAGAAAGACGGCGGCATGTTTATCACTGTTTAAAATGTCATGCCAGGTATTCAGGGAATCGGCGATCTTTTTTAGCCTTTTTAGGCGGCTGCCATCCACTGAAGAGGGGGATTGAACAGACTGAACGACCTCTTTGAGTTTGTCAAAGTCGATGCTGTCGGAAAAAGCGGTATTGGAAGCATCGCTTTTCCGCTCGGCATTTTGCGCGCTTTCCACCAGGGCATTGATGCTCAGGGTAAGCTCCTCGAGCCGGTTCAGGGTGTCGTACACGCTTTTACGCCAGGTGGCCGCCTGGGAACGGCTGATCAGGTGGCGCAATGTTTCCGGGCCATAGCCGATTAGCAATCCGTTAAAGGGCACATTCATACTCAATTGTTCCAGGGCGGTCACCGCGGGGTGGTCTTCTCCATTATCCGAAGTCAGACGTTTAAAGGCTTCCAGAGCCATTTGGGAAATGATCCCCGCAAAATCCTGAAAATGATCCACGCGGCCATATTCATCAACCAGCCGCTTTTCCAGCCCGGCCATGTGCCGTTTGTACACTTCCAACGCCTCGTCCTTTAAACTGCTGGCTTCCAAAAGCTTCCGCATAATGTGGTCAAGTGTCCACAACTCCGTTCCCGATTCGCCGGTTAGCAGAACAGGGAAGGGCGAATGCGCGGCAGGGTTATGGGCCAGCGGCGCCAAACCGGCGGGTAACAGTCCCGGCGGCACGGGCGCGGAGGATTCTCCCAGGTAAAAGGTCAGATGCTTTTTATACAACTCCTTTTGCCGCTCGCCGTTGTGTTTCCCCCGTTTTTCCATCCATAAATGATAGTCCCGGGCCGGGGCCTGTTTTTGCGAGGGTGAGGGCGCGTCTCCCGCAAATTGATCGAGCTCTTCCAGTAAGTGTTCCGCCTCCTTTTGAGAGGAGGATACCCCTTTTGTTTTCTGCGCTGTCACGATGATCCCCTTTAATCGTTTTTCGGTTTTATGCCAAACTTGTCAAACTCCTGTTGCAACGCTTCGTTGATAACGGAAGGGGTGTTTGGCCTGGTGGGTTTACGAATATCGTCATAGGTCGGGATGCTCTCGTCGCGGAAAAGAATGCCTATGGGTATCGTTTCCATATCAGAGGCGTACTCCCGTGCCTTGTGGATATTCGAAGGATCGTGTGTTTCCACATTTTTATAGATTTTCTTAATGGCGTCGGGGATCACCATGCCGTCATCATGGGTGAGCAGCCGCAGCCGGTCGGGTTCGTTCATGATGGGATCAAAAACATGCGGCGTGAAATGCGGGCAGCGCTGCAGGATGCGGATAAAGGAAAATCCCTTGTGGTGAAAGGCTTTTTTGATGACGTCGAAGAGCAGATCGGGAATCCACTCCACCACGTTCGCCACAAAGGAAACGTTGCTGACGGCCAGGGTGGTGACCAACGGGTTCAGCGGCTCCAGAACCGCGCCCCTGGGCGTGGTATTGCTCTTTAATCCCTTGGGAGTCGTCGGCGAAGCCTGCTTTTTGGTCAGGCCGTAGATATTGTTATCATGCACCATGGCCACCATGTTCATGTTATAGCGCAGGGCGTGTATCCAGTGGGCGGCGCCGATGCTAAAACAGTCGCCGTCTCCCATGTTTACAAACACATGCAAATCGGGACGGCGTATCTTTATGCCTTCGGCAATGGGCAGGGCCCGGCCGTGCAGGCTATGAAAACCATAGGTATTCATATAGTGGGGAAAACGGCTGGAGCAGCCGATACCGGAGACAAAAACCGTTTTTTCCGGCGCGATTTGTTCCTCCCGCAACAGGCGCTGCGTGGCGGTTAAAATACCGTTATCGCCGCAGCCCGGGCACCAGCGGGGAATATCGCTCTGGTAGTCGTCAATCTCGTAATATTTCTGATCCAGATTCAGCAGGTTGTCTATACTTACACCAAACATAATTTTAATCCTATCTTTAATTCAGTTTTTTTAATTCCCTACGGGCCATTTCCAGAATGGCCGAAGGCTTAAGCGGCTGACCGTGAACATTGGAAAAGTTATCCACATCCACCAGGTAACGCGCGCGCAGCAACCAGGCCAGGTTGGAATAACGGCGGTTTTCCTCGGTGATCATCTCCCGTTCGGGATTATCCGAAAAGTTGATCTCCACGGTGATAACCTTTTTGAATTTTTTCAGGATTTCACCGATGCCCGAGGCCATGGGCATCAGGAATTTAAGATGCAGGCTGCTCACGGTAAGGCCTTCCTTGCGGGCCTTGTCCACCGCTTCTTCGATGGCGCCCCGCGTGCTGCCCCAGCCTACCAGCAGCAGATCGCCCTCTTCGGGACCGTAAACCCGGGGCGTTTTTAGCGTTTTTTGGAAGGTGGCTATTTTCAGACTGCGCTTGTCGCAGCCTTCCTGATTGACGCCGGCGCCGTATGCTACATGACCGTCCCGGGTGTGGGCCAGACCGGTTACCCGAAAAAGGCCGCCCGGTTGTCCGGGAATAATACGCCTGGAAAGGCCGGTTTTTTCATCCCAGTCATAGGGGATGGTGCCTTCGGGAACAGGATTCTGATCGTAGGGGGGCGCCACCCATTCTTCCTTAAATTCCGGCCGCGGATAGGGTTGCTGGCCGGTGGCCAGATTGGCGTCGGACAACACCAGCACCGGTATGCGGAAGGTTTCGGCGATTTTACGGGCGGTGATCATGCTGTAAAAACAGTCTTCGATGGTGGAGGGCGCCAGCACAACCTTGGGGTTATCTCCGGGGGAGTTGAACATGGCCGAAAGCAGATCGCCCTGTTCCACCTTGGTGGGCAGGCCGGTGCTGGGCCCGCCGCGCTGAACATCCACCAGAACCAGGGGAATCTCGGCCATGGAGGCCAGACCCAAAAGTTCCGTTTTAAGGGCCATGCCCGGCCCGGAGGTGATGGTCACGGCGCATTTGCCGGCATAGGAGGCGCCGATGGCAAAGGCGCAGGCGGCCAGTTCGTCTTCCGCCTGATGTACCATGCCGCCGGCGTTTTCAAAAACCTCGCTTAAATAATGGGAGGCCGATGTGGCCGGGGTGATGGGGTACATGGCGCATACTTCCATGCCCGAGGCCATGATGCCCATGCCGATAGCCACATTACCGTTGGTAACCACCATCGGTTTGCTGATGGGCGGTGAAGTGATTTCATATTGAAAGTCGAGATTGTTTTTGGCCCAGTTATAGCCTGCTTCCAATAGCTGCAGGTTGGGAGCGATGACCTTTTCCCCTTTTTTTCGGAAGGCGAAGCGGATCTGTTCGCGGGCCAGTTCCATATCACGCGAATAGATATAGCTGAGCATGCCCAGCACAAACATGTTTTTACCCCGGCGCGGATTTTTTACGATCTTCAGGGTTTCTTCTTCCATGGGGATTTCGATGACATTGTACCCCTCGGCCAAAAGGTGCTCCATCACTTCGGCATACTGCTCGCGTATCACATTGTTGGTGTGATCCTTCCAGCGGTTTTCCAGAATAATGGTGGCCCCTTTTTTAAGGTTTCCGGTTTCCTCGCGTCCCAACAGGGCCTGTTCGTTAAAGGCCACAATGATATCGGCCTCGTTACCCATATTGGTAATCTGGTTACTGCCCAGACGAATGCGGATACCGCTGGCCCCCGAGGATGTCCGGGGCGGGGGTTCTATTTCGGCGGGGATGATTTCTACGGTCCAAATACCATTACCCATCCGTGCGGAAATGGTGCCAAAGGCTTGTCCGGCTGTTTGAGCTCCTTCTCCCGAATCGCTGACAATTTCTATGATATGTTCATCGATAACGGTGGGCTTAGCGTTCTGTCCGGTTGGCGCCGTCTTTGATTGCGGCGTTTCGGTGGTGTGCATCTGCAAGTCTCCCAATTAATCCATAATACGTTTATACATACGTTTCTCATTATGGATTGTGACATGGAGTGAGACGCGGGAAGACTCAGATTATGGATCACAATTCATTTTTTTGGGGACAGCCGCTGACTTTCGGAGGAATCAGGTGGCCATCCGCTATAAAATATTGCCCTTAATTTACAAAACTATTTTCCGAAAAAGGAAATAAATTTTCCTTTTTAAAAGTTTTCGTCCACTTTTTATTTCAAACTCTGTGAGATAAATCTTTATTTGATGTCGACGGATAGCGTAAGTTACCTTCATTGTCGGAAAAGGCCCCTTTGGACGCGACCGGGGCTGTATACCATCACTTTAAATACCGGAAGAGTTATGAATCCTGCTACCGCCCGCAACAGAAAAAAATTGAAAATTATCGAAAAAGCCAGCCGTATAGACTATAAGATACTCTCCACGCCCAATATATTGAAAAAAAAGGTGCTTAATTTACGCCGGCAGTTTTTACCGTATTACTTTATTCCGCCGCCCATGTGGCGTGTTTTGGCAAGGGCCGCCTCCCCGGCAAAACGGGTCAGGCCGGATTTTGCCTGCATCGGGCCGGTACGCTCGGGCACCACACTTTTAACCGACTATATCATGCAGCACCCGGCGGTGGTTCTGCCACTGGCCAAGGAACTGAATATCAAAGACGCGCCGCTGATGCGCCTTGTTATGGCGCAGTTTCCCACGGAGAAGCAAAAAGCCCGCGTAAAAAAGGAAAATGGCGTGGCCATTACCGGCTATTGTTCGCCGGTGGTGCCCGGCATGCTCTTTCCCTATTTTGCCCACAACGTTTCTTCTTCGGCCAAAATCGTGATCATTCTGCGCAACCCGGTCGAGCGCACCTTCTCGCACTGGCGATGGGATCAGATGGCCATCTCCATGGTGAAAAATGATCCCATCTGGAAAAACACACCCGGCTTTGATGAAATCATCCGCCTGGAAATGGAACTGGCTAAACAAGGCGCCGGCGCCGGCACCTCCATATCCGGCACGCCCGTGGGCGGGTATCTGCAGGGCAGTATGTATCTGCCGTTTATCAAACATCTGCGCAGGTTTTACCCCGAAGAGCAGGTGAAAATAGTTAACGCCAATGCCTTTTTTAAAGACCCGGCGGCTACGGCCAGGGAGGTGTACCGCTTTTTGGGTCTGCCCGATTATGAACCCATCCCCACTCCGGTAAAAAACGCCGGCCCAAAAATGAAGCTGGAAGACAAGACGCGTGATTTGATGGAGGGCTTCTTTGCTCCGCTGAATGAAAAGTTGTATGACTATATCGGGGTTGATTTCGGTTGGTAGCGTTTTTTGCAAAAGAAATGCCGAGGGAATGTGTTTTGATTAAAAGAATATGTATCAAGCCTTTTATCCTTTTTACCATTAGCGCCCGGTTGAAAAGAATTATACCCAATTAAATCAAATATATTACAGTATTAAGGGATGTGGTAAAACAAGGGAACGGGAAACGACACCGGTAAAAGCCGGGAAAACTAAACTCAATATAAAATTTAACCGCACCCTATTGTTCCGGCTTCTAAATTGTTAGTTGGCAATTATTCTAAAAAACACTATACTCTTGTTTATCAATCTATAATGACCCGTAAAGTTTTATCCATTCAATTTTTATGTCCGGTTATTACTCTCTTTTACAAAATATTGAACGATATGTAGCTCCCGGCGCTGAAGCCCGTGAAGCGTTTTTTTCCATCCTAAGGGAGGTCGTTGTAAAAAAAAGGCAATTTATCGTTCAGCCCGGCTTTGTGTGCATACATCAAAGTTATGTGGTACAGGGCTCCTTCAGGGCTTTTTTCCTTAGTGACCAGGGGGTGGAACATACCCTGCAGTTTGCCGTGGAGGACTGGTTTATAAGCGATTTCAACAGTTACATAAATCAAACGCCGGCCTCTTTGTTTGTAGAGGCTTTGGAGAATGGCCGTATTTTACAAATGGCCCATGATGATGTGGAGGCGCTTTGCTCACGGTATCCCGTGTTTGAACGCTATTTCAGAATCGTGGCTCAGAAGTCCTTTGCTTTTGCCCAAAGACGCATTCTTTCCAATATTGGTAAAAGCGCCGAGCAGCGTTATCTGGAGTTTTATGAGCTCTATCCGGACATTGTGGGGCGCGTGCCGCAGTATGCCCTGGCTTCCTATTTGGGCATGACTCCCGAGTTCCTCAGTAAGATACGAAAGCGGTTGTAACATAAATCTTGAACTGCTTCAAGTAAATCTTTTAACCTGTTTCATTTGACGGTACACAGTGGTGTTTAACTTAGTGGCATCCGAAAAATTTAACCGAAAGGATGTCGTTATGAATGAACAGGTAGCAGCTTCATATCAGGAAGGGCTTAAAGAACTTGTAGGGCAACTGGGGGAAATGCTGCCCGCTTCCGCCCTGGAGACCTTTAATCGTGACGCGGCGAATCTTGCCAGTGCCCATCCCTTGCCCCTCAAGCTTAATCCGGGGGACAAAGCCCCCGATTTTTCATTGCCTAATGCGCTGGGTGAAACTATTCGCCTTAGCGATTTTCTGGCGCATGGTTCCGTTGTGCTGGTTTTCTATCGGGGCGCATGGTGCCCGTATTGTAATTTACAATTGTCACTCTATCAACAGGTGATTGAGGAAATTGAAAGTGCCGGTGCCCGTCTGTTAGCGGTTTCTCCGCAAACGGCGGACGCCTCGCTGAGTCTGAGTGAAAAACAGGGTCTGCGTTTTGAGGTGCTGAGTGATGTTGGCAATGTGGTGGCCAGGCAGTATACCACCGTATTTCGTAATGCTGACGCGCCTGTCCGGGCCATGACCGGGCTGGGCTTTGATTTTGACGGTCACTATGCCGACGATTCACGGGAAATACCGGTACCGGCGGTTTTTATCATCAGTCGGGAAGGGCTGGTAACCTTTGCCCGTTCCGAGGGCGGGGACTATCGTATGCGGGTAGAGCCCGCCGATATCTTAAAAGCGCTGAAAGAGGGCTGAGATGAATGTGACTTTTATCGGACTTGGAATAATGGGCAGTCGTATGGCTGCCCGTTTATTGGACGGCGGTGTACGGTTAACCGTTTATAACCGTACTCTTGAAAAAACACGGGCCTTGTGTAAAGCCGGGGCACGGACTTTTCCGCAGGCGGGAGCGGCGGTGAAGGACGCGGATGTGGTCTTCAGCATGCTTTCTCATCCGCAGGCGGTGCGTGAGTTGTTCCTGGAACATGGCTGTCTGGGAGAAATCTCCCCGGGTGCCGTCTGGGTGGATTTCACAACGGTGAATCCTTCCTTTAGCCGTTTGTGTGCCGGGGAAGCCGGAAGGCGGGGGGTGCGTTTTTTTGATGTACCCGTAGCGGGAACGAAGCCCCACGCGAAAAAGGGTGAGCTTGTTTTTTTCGCGGGAGGTGCGCGGGAAGTGCCGCAAAATGTGCGGAGCCTGTTGCTCTTGATGGGTAAAAAAGTACTGTCCGTAGGGGAAACGGGAATGGGCAGCGCCTTTAAAATCCTGGTAAACATGATGTTGGCCCAATCCATGCTGGCTTATGGCGAAGCTTTGATGTTGGGTAAAAAAATGGGCTTGTCTGCGGATTTTTTATATGAAACCTTGCCCGCCTTACCTGTTTCTGCCCCATTTATCCGGGCCAAAGCTCCAGTGATAAGGGAAGATGTTTTTGGAGCCGAATTCCCGTTGGAATGGATGCATAAAGATTTGCTTTTGGCGTTACAAACCGCGGGAGAGCTTGGACGAAATATCACTATGGCCCGGCAGGCTGAAAAGATATTCGACGGGGCCCGGAGTCAGGGCCTGGCGCGGCATGACTTTTCCGCGGTTTATCGATATTTAAAGCAAGAGGATGAATAGAAAGGAACCGTCGGGGAAAGACCTTTAAATCTTATCCTGTAGAATCTCCTTGCGCGGATGGGGGATGATCACCTTTTGCACCAGCATGCCCTTGCCCTTGATGTACTCCACGCCGGCATCCACGGCGGCGGTTACGGCGGCCACGTCGCCGGTGAGGGTCATATAGCCCTTGCCGCCGATGGCCATGGCCAGATGCACATTGATCAGTTGCACGTCCGCGGCCTTTACCGCGGCGTCGGCCGCCTCGATGATGGTGGCCACGCTGAAGGTCTCTATGATGCCCAGGGCGTCGGGATGCTCCACCACGGTGGTGCCGCTGATGGCCGGAAACACCGCGGGATGAATATTGGGAATGATCAGTTCATCCACCACCGTTGAACCGCCGGTTTCCAGCCCGGCTTCGATGGCTGCCTTTACGGCATCCACATCCCCGCCGATAAGCACCATGAACTTTCCCGGACAGATGCTGCGGTTGGTGAGGATTTCGACCTGGGCTGTTTTAAGCACCGTATCGGCCACTTCGTAACCTTTGGCAATGGATGTGAGTTCAATAAGTCCTATGGCGCTGAGCATATTACCTCGCTAATTTAGGCGGTTGGTTATCAGGTATTATGGTGATGGCGTCTTCTTCCACGGCGGCCACCACACCATCGCGCGGAGCATGCACGGGCACGGAAAGGGCGGCTTCCGCCGCGCGGGCAAGGGGTTGGCCTTTTTTAACGCGATCGCCGACGCTTACCAATGGTTCGGCCGCTGCCCCGATATGCTGTTTCATGGATATGCGCAAGGAATGCGGGGAGGGGATATCCTCGCGGAAAGGGGCGCGCCGGTACAGCTTATCCAGGCCCAGTTTGCGCATCAGCCGTTGGGTGGGCACGCTGCGGTATTCTTTTAAGGGATGGGCTTCCGTCATTAACGACTGTTGTTGTTCCGCCTCCTGCCACATACCTTTTTGACGCAGATCCCGCTTGGTGGTGGCGCACACATTGCGCGGATCCAGTTCCTCGGGGCAGGCCCACAGGCTGCATACATTGCATTCGCAACAGGCCTGGGCCCAGTGGGTGAGGGAGCTGCTCAGGGGATCGCTGGTCAACAGCGAACGCATCACCAGGTGGGGTTGTATGGGGTAGCCCATCAGGTAGCGGGGGCACATCTCCGTGCACAGGCTGCATTGGTCGCAGGTGGATTTGCCTATTTTACGAAAGGTGCGCTCGCTTTGGCTTTTGCGCCCGGCCAGGTGACTCTCGCTGTCTATGATCACCAGACCCGATGTGGTTTTGCTTACCGTGGTATTCAGATCGCTGACGGTCTTGCCCATCATGGGGCCGCCATCCAGGATAATATAGTTCTCCGCTGTTATGGCCCCGGCCGCTTTCAACACATCCCCATAGGACATGCCGAGGGGAAACCAGGCGGTAAGGGGCGATTCCACCGCGCCGCTTACGGTAACCAGCGAGTCGGTAACCGGAAAGCCCTTCAGCGCCCGCCGGATGTTATAGATGGTTTCCACATTTTGCACCAACACACCGATCTGAAAGGGGAAACCGCCCGCCGGTATGCGTTTGCCGGTGGCATGGAAAACCACTTCGTACTCGTCGCCGGCCGGATAAACGTCCTCCATCTCGAAAACACGCATATTTTTTTTCAACGCGGCATTAATGCGCTCGATGGCCTTGCGGTTTTTGTTCTTGATGGCCACAATACCTTCGGCGGCGCCCACGGCCTCCATCACCGCTTGCAGGCCTTCGATAATTTCCGGGGCGTGGTTTTCCATCAGGGTGACATCCTTAAACAGCAGCGGTTCGCACTCCGCGCCGTTGATGATAACCGTGTCGACCGGGTTTTCCAGCTTTTTCCAGGTAGGGAAGCCCGCGCCTCCGGCGCCAACGATGCCGGCCTCTTTTATGGTACGGATAAATTCTTGTTGGGTCATGCCGGCAATATACGCATTTTAAGCTTGAGTAGGAAGAGAATCAAAGACGTATATTTATGACCAATACAAGGGCCGCTAAAAGGTTGATTTTCAAATTAGCCGGAAAAATCACCCTGTCAAATGCCCTATCTTTTATAAAAAGCAGGGCATTTGCCCCATTTTTATATTAAAAGCCCAAAGCGGATTTGTTTTGTTTTTAACGTAAAAATACAGTTTTAACTCTTTCTATTTTGTTGATTTTATTGGGTTTATCAAGAATTATTTTTCTGTGAACGTCATATTGCCTCCCCGGGGTTGGCATGCTTGTTGGTTAATCACGGAGCCTCTACAACTAACTCAATACAAAATAAGGAGGACAATTATGGCTAACTACAAGATCAGCGATATTGAGGGTATCGGGCCCAAATATGCGGAGAAGCTGATGGAAGCGAAAATCAGGAGCGTATACGCCTTGCTAAAGGCCGGGGCAAGCAAATCCGGAAGGAAAGCCCTGGCAAAAGAGACGGGTATTGACGAAACGTTGATTCTTAAGTGGGTAAACATGGCCGACCTGTACCGTGTTCAGGGTGTGGGCAGTGAGTACGCCGAGTTGTTGGAAAAGGCCGGTGTGGATACGGTGAAGGAACTGCGTAACCGTAATGCCAACAATCTCCATGCAAAGATGGCGGAGGTAAACAGTTCCGGCCGTGCCCTGGTACGTCAGCTTCCCGGCTTGAAGTCTGTTCAAAAATGGGTTGAGCACGCCAAGAAATTGGATCCAATGGTGAGCTATTAATTTTGCATTAAGTAAAAAGGAGGTCTTTTATGGAGTGGATAATACAAATTGTCAGCGGTGCCGTAGGTGGTAATATAGCCGGTAAAGCCATGCAAAATTTTAGCCTGGGCCCTATTCTTAATTCGCTCGTCGGTATAATCGGCGGCGGATTGGGAGGACAGTTATTGTCAAAGGTCGGCCTGGGCGGAGTGGGCGATATTGCCTCTTCCCCGGATATCGCCAATATTCTGACTGATGTGGCCGGCTCCGGTGTGGGAGGCGCGGTCTTGTTGGTTGTTGTCGGTCTTATAAAAAAAGCCTTCAGCAAATAATTCCCCTCATCGTACCTGAAACGGACCTGGCCTTTGGCGGTCCGTTTCTTTTTTTGCTTTTTAGAATATATAATAGTG
Source organism: Calditrichia bacterium (assembly GCA_026991535.1). Classification (GTDB taxonomy): domain Bacteria; phylum Calditrichota; class Calditrichia; order Calditrichales; family J004; genus J004. Next base: position 12,521 of record JALXBH010000250.1, read on the forward strand.
TGCGGAAAGGTATTTAAGATTACACATTATTACATCTGTTCCTTTGATTGTTAAAATTATTTTAGTTGATTATTAAAGTAATTAATTATTTTATCCAAATATTCTTTTTTATATGATGAGCGTATAATATTTGCGTGTTTAGCATTATAGACAACATATAATTCTATTGGAATCATACTTTTTTTTATGAACCTTTCAGCCATACTTACAGGCGTTATATCATCTGTTTTGGAA
>JALXBH010000251.1 GCA_026991535.1 Calditrichia bacterium
ATCAGAAATAACAGGTTTTGTCTGCGCAACAACAATAACAACAATCTATTACCTTGCTTCTAAAGCTCTAGGAGCCAATCAAGCCTTCCGTCACATAAATTCTCTTCTGTCTCTCTTTACCATAGCTCCAGTCAATCGAATCGTTCTTGAGAATGCTCTACAGTCAAAATTCAATGATTTTGAGGATGCAGTTCTTCATGAGGCGGCTCATCATTCAGGGGCAAAATACATTGTGACAAGAAACAGTATTGATTTTAAAAAATCCAAATTGGTAGTTTTTGAGCCCCGTGAGCTCATTAACGCTTTAAAAGCATTAAAAAATAATGCCTAGCAAGCAGTTCAACTCTGTCCGAAAAACGCGGGGCATGAATTGGCATCTTGAAGTTTCTCAAAACGTTATTCGGCAGGCTAACCACAGGCCGTCAGGCCCCTTTCCCCTTTTCCGGCCCCGCTCCCCGTTTTTTTATTTCAGCAGTAGCAGCTTGCGCGTAAAGTAACGCGGCGTCCGCCCCTGGCTTTTCACCTCCAACTGATAAAAGTAGACGCCGCTGGCCCAGCCCCGCGCCGTCAGCGCGCGCCGGTAGCTGCCGGGCGCCTGCTGTTTGGCCCGCCAGTCATAAACAACCCGCCCCAGGGCGTCAAACACCCGCAGACGCACATCGGCCTGTTCGGCCAGGCGGTAGGGTATCACCGTTGTGGGATTAAAGGGATTGGGATAGTTGGCCAGCAGGGCGGTACTCAGGGGCACTACCGGCTGCCCTTCATCCAGGGCGGAGACCACATCGCTCTGGAAATCATCAAAATAGAGCGCGCTGACGTCATAGGCGGTGGAAGCCTGATCCAGGCGGATGCCGATAAGATCAAAGGCGTTAGCGCCCACGCTGTCAAAGGTGCCGCCCGTAAAACGCCAGCCGGACCAGTCGATCCTGCCCAGGGAATAGTTCACGGTATCCGCGCCCACCTTCAGGCGGAAGGCCAGCCGGTTCATGGAGCCGTCGCCATAAACCCAGGCGCCCCACACGGTGCTGTCGGCCCCGGCAAAGGCCAGCGGCGTATCACGATCCAGCACGCACACGCCCCCGCTATCGGCGCTAAAGGCATATTGCAGGCGCAGGGAAAAGATGGTGCTTATTTTTTGCTGCGCGCTTTGCTGGATCAGGGTCAGGGAATCGATCACCCCGCGGGTCAGCGGATTCTCCGCCGGGGTCCGCCAGGGCAGGCCGGCGCTAAAGTCCTCCAGCAGGGTGCTGCTCACATAGCCTTCCGGCTGGGTGCGGAAGTGAAAGATAACGCTGTCGGGCATGGTCAGGCTGTCCACATCCATCAGCCCGCGCCGTACAAGGACGGTATAGTCCGCATCCAGGGCCCAGTCACGGTAGGGCCGCAGGGTCATCACGGAACGATCGCCCAGGGTGGTCACCGTTGGCGCCTTCAGGCGCACATCACCCAGCGGGCCGGTAACGGTGATAAAATCGCGCGCGCTGTAACCGTTAACGACGCCGTCAAAATAAAAAAGCAGGTTTTCCATAAAGGAAACCTGTTGCGCCCCGTCGGCGGGCAGATGGCTCAGCATAATAAGGGCGTTGCGTTTTTGGGTTTTAAAGTCCAGCCGAAAGGTATCGTTCAGGCCGATTTGAAAGGTGTTCAACGCGCCGGGAGCCACCGAGATACGGTACGGGGTATCCGCGTTCCAAAGGCTGTCCGGACGGAAAACGAAACGGGTGGAGTCATTCATCACCTGCCAGCTTCCCCCGACGGCCGGGGTTATGGTTATGGCCCCCAGCACCTTTTGGGTGATCATCTTTTGAGAAAAGGTCAGGCTTACGTTTTTGTAGATGGTGATGCTGTCACCGGCAGTGGGAAAGCTCTTTTTTACATAGGGACGGTTATAGCTGTCCGCCGTTTCAAAGGAGGCGTAAAAAGGCGCGTTAAGGGGAATTTTACTGCTGTTGCGCGCCAGGGTGGAAACGGAAACCCGCACGGAATCGCTGAGCCGCCAGGCGCTGTCCGGGTAAAAGGCGACCACCTGGCGGTTGTTCATCCAGCTAAAGCGCCCGTCGCGCGCGGGCGAAATGGCTATGGCCGCTTCGGTGGAATCATCCATGCTCTGGCTAAAGGTAAGCGTCACCGGCGCATAGGGATCGACATGGCCTTCGCCGGGCCGGGGCGCCATGGAAAAAACCTGTGGCGGCAGATCGCTTTGCGCGGCCGGTTTACGGTCAAAAAAGGTGCTTTTTCCGGCGGCCACCGTGGCCGTGATGGTATCGGGCTTAAAGGCGCCGTAATCGATAATCACCTTATAACCCCCCGCCCGCAGCGAATCGAAAAAATAGAATCCGTTATTGTTGAAATCGCCGTTATAAACATCCAGCAGACTGTCCCCCGCGGTAAAGAGGCGCACGCGGATATTGTTGATCGGCTTGTATTTGTCATTGGGCAGGCTGCCGATATAGTTGTAACTCACCTGCCGGGTTTTATCACGGGTGATGCCGGCGATCACGGCAAAGGTATCCGCGGGTTGCCGGTAATAGCTGAGAAAGCTGCGCATGATGGCCACCGCCTCATGTTTGCGGTAGGAGAGATTCTGCAAGCGCCAGGACTCGGGAATATAGTCGTGGAAGGAGCCCTCGGAAAGAGTGCCGGGCATGGTCAGCGTGCGCAAAACCCCCAGATTAAAGCCCAGAAAGGACATATCGCCCTTATTGCGGGCGTCGGTGGTGCGGTTGACCTTTTGGATTTTCGCGGCCATGATTTCGCCCATCTCCCGCGCCTCGGGAAAGGCCGGTTGTCCGTTGACCTCTTTCCAGAGCATCAGGGTATAATTGCTGTTGCCGTTATAACCGTTGCTGTGGATGGCATGGAAGAAATCCACCTGATTCTGATTGGCGATGGCGTCGATATCGCTCAGCCGCAGGTCGTCCTCGGTGCGGTTTTGGGTGCGGGACATGATCACCTGGGCGCCGCGATCCCGCAACAGATCGCGCAGATAGAGCCCCTTGGTCAGATTGCCTTCCGACTCCCAAAAACCGGTGGCGGGGATATAGCGGTCGTCGCTGTCATGGCCACCATGGCCGGGGTTGACCATAATCTTTAAACCCTGAAATTGCGCGGAAAGAGGTGCGGCCAGCGCCAGCAGGGCGGCCAGTGTCCGAAATCTATTTTTGAAGCACATAAGCAATCTTCAGCTCTCCCTTTAAGGTGTGAAAGGCAATCCGGCTCCCGTCCGGCGACCAGGCGGGATACATTTCGATGCTCCCGTCCGTTTGGGTGACGGGGATTTCACGGCCCCGGCGCCAGTCGCTGATGACAATGTCCGAGGCGGTGATGCGATAGCCGTCATCGGCGTCGCGCATGCCCACAACAAAGGTACCGTCCGGCGACCATTGCGGCGCGTTCAGTCCTGGCAGGGCCGCCAGGATATTTCCTTCCAGATCCATCACATAGCTGCCCCTTCCGGCCTTGCGGAACAGGACATGGCGGCGATCCGGCGACAGACTGACCCAGATATAGTGTCCAGAGCCCAGGGGTTGCCAGGCCCGCTCCACCGCCGCTGTTTGCACAACAATCAGCGAATCCCGCGCGTAGGCCAGCGTATCGGCCGCGCCGGTTTTGGCGAAAGCCTGCCGCAGGGGACGGACACGATCCGCTTCCTTAATAAAAAGGCTTTGCCGGGAACCACTGAGCGGAGAGATAAAACGACCTTCCCTGAGCACCCTTTCCCGGCCGCCGTCCTTCAGCTCAATCTCACTTATTTGAAAATAACGGCGCCCTTTTTGGCGAAAAAAGGGATTGATGACCACCTTATCCGGGAAAAAGAGCGGCTTGTAGCCCGCGCCCGGTTTGCCGCTCAGCTCAATTCGTTTTTTTGACTGTATATCCAGGCGATACAGGCCGCGGTAATCTTCCGAGGTGACATAGATCCGGTTTTGCCGGTCAAACACGGGATGATAAAGCCCTTCCCCGGGGATGGTAACCGTTTCCACCCTTTGAACCGTGATGGATTGTGCCCTGGGCGGGAAGAAGAGAGCGCTGCCCAGCAAAAGAAGAAGAAAAGTACGCATAAAAGGCCTTTGTTATTTTATAAGTGAGATGGTATCCTGTTGGTCAAAGCGGATGTGTTGCGGCTTGAGCATTTTGGTTTGCGCCGATACGTCAAAGCCGCCGCTAAAACGGTATTCCAGGGCGCTGTTGCCCATCAGCATATCATAGACCGCGCGGCCCATATCCAAAAAATTCAGTTTTATGGGAACGGTTACCGTCTGTGGCCTGTCTCCGTTCAGTTGCAGGGTTTTCCGCACCGTGCCCGTTACCCATTGTCGGCCGCCCACATCCAGCTTATACTGTAGCTTGTCAACATTAAGCGCCAGCCCGCCGTTAGCTTTCACTTCAAAGGTGGCGTCCACCACGGCGCTGCTCCAGCTCAGATCGCTGAGTGAAAGTCCGGCAAGTTTTATTTGGGGCAGGGTCAGGATGGGAATCTTACCCTTGTATTCCAGGGGAACGCGCACCATCCCCAGGCCGGGAAGATCAAAGCGCAGCCCCCCTTGCAGGGTATAGCCCGCTTCCTTTTGGTTGATCAGCGTTTTAAAAGCCTCGTATAACTCCTTATATTTCAGAGTAACAGGGATTTGCAGCAGGCTGCTGTCCCGCGCGGCCACTTTTACGGGCGCGTTCTTCTCCCCGCTGAAAAAATCATGTCCGTCTATTTTGAGGCTGTAATCCATCCCGGCCATGCTCAGCCCGACCGCATTGGGATTCTTGATCCGTATGTCAAAAAGAAGAGTGACATCGCTGAAGGAAATATCATCCAGGCTGGCGTTAACTACCCGGGCCGTAGGTTTCTGCACCCCCAGAGCTCCGGCCAGTTTCATAAGCTGGGCACAGCCGCTCACCATAAGCCCGGCACTTATCACGGCAATGATCATGATGGTACGACGCATATTCTATCCTTTGTTTTTGGGAGAACGCTTATTGTAAAACAGCACAAACCGCACTTAGTTCACAAGTTAAACAAACCACGATTAAATATCTGCCACAAATATCAAAAAAAAAGCGAAACCGTCATACGATTTCGCTTTTTAATCTTTAACAACGTCTATATTACCGGACCGGCCTTTTTAACCGCTTCGCTGACATGCGCTTCATAGACCTTAAAGTTCTCTTTAAAACGCCGGGCCAGTTCGGCCGCCTTTTTATCGTAGGCCTCTTTATCCTGCCAGGTGTTGCGCGGTTGCAGCACCTCGGCAGGCACGCCGGGACAGGAGGTAGGCACGGCCAGACCGAAAACGGGATCGTTTTCAAAAGCCACATCATCCAGGGCATGGCTTAAGGCCGCCGAAAGCAGGGCGCGGGTGTGCTTTATGGAAATACGTTCACCCACTCCATAGGGGCCGCCCGTCCAGCCGGTGTTTACCAGCCAGCAGGTTACATTGTGCTCTTCGATCTTTTTACCCAGCAGCTTGGCATATTCACTGGGGTGCAGGGGCATAAAGGGCGCGCCAAAACAGGTACTGAACGTGGCCTGCGGCTCGGTGACGCCCCGCTCCGTTCCGGCCACCTTGGCCGTATAGCCCAACAGGAACTGGTACATGGTCTGTTCCGGAGTCAGACGGGAAAGCGGCGGCAGAACGCCAAAGGCGTCGGCGGTCAGGAAAACAATGTTTTTCGGATGACCGGCCCTGCTTTCCGGCACGATGTTGTCCAGGTGGGTGATGGGATAGGAGGCGCGGGTGTTTTCGGTAAGGCGGCCGTCATTGAGATCGACAAAACGGCTTTGTTCATCCACCACCACATTTTCCAGAATGGTACCGTACATATGGGTGGTGCGATAGATGGCCGGCTCCGCCTCTTTGGAAAGACGAATCACCTTGGCATAGCATCCGCCCTCAAAGTTGAAGACGCCGTTTTCGCTCCAACCGTGTTCATCATCGCCGATCAACGCCCGCTCGGGATCGGCGGAAAGAGTGGTTTTCCCGGTACCCGAAAGACCGAAGAAAAGAGCGGTGTCGCCATCCTTGCCCACATTGGCGCTGCAATGCATGGGCATTACATTTTTTTGCGGCAACAGATAGTTCATGATGGAAAAAATCGATTTCTTGATTTCCCCGGCATATTGCGTTCCGCCGACCAAAACAATCTTTTTGCTAAAATTAACCAGGATAAAGGCCTCGGAATTCAGACCGTCGATCTCCGGAATACCCTGAAAATTGGGCGCGCTGATCACGCTGAACTCCGGCACAAAGCTTTTCAGGGCTTTACGGTCTTCGATGCGCACAAACATATTGCGGGCAAACATATTATGCCAGGCATATTCGGTAACGATGCGCACCGGCAGGCGGTAGGTTTCATCGGTGCCGGCATAGGCATCCAGCACATACACCTCGCGGTTTTGCAGATAGGCCTGTACCTTGGTCAGCATTTTGTCGAACACTTCCGGGCTGATGGGCTGGTTGACCTCGCCCCAGTCCACGGTGTTTTCCGTTGTGGCGTCCCTTACGATAAATTTATCTTTTGGTGAGCGGCCGGTATATTTACCGGTGGAAACCACCAGCGGTCCGTCGCGGGAAATGATACCCTCGCCGTTAAACAGGGCTTCTTCATATAATTCGGCGGGTGTTAAATTCCAATAGATGTTATGTATGTTATATAATCCCAGGGAAGGGATTTCGTGATCCGTCCGTTTTTCTATTTGGTCAGACATGTGTCCTCCGGTATTAATAATAAGATCAAGTAAGTTACAAAGAACTTTTAGTCATATTCAAAAAAATATGCGGATAGTAAAAAAATGTTAATCAGACATTTACTTCGGCTTTCATTAAAACGCTTTCCACCTTACTGAGCAGCTCATTGAAAGATACCGGCTTATGGATAACGGCATCGGCCTGAGCCATAAGTTTTCGTTCTTCATCGGGATGTTCGTAACCGGTTAAAAAGATAAAGAAACCCGTGTAGCCTTCATCCCGGATCCTGCGGAAGAAGGTTGGCCCGGACATGCGGGGCATCATCACATCGGAGATGATCAGATCAAACTCAGCCATTTCCATCACCTCCAGGGCGTCCTGACCATCGGCGGCCCCGCGGCAGATATAACCGGCATTATTAAAAATATCGATCAGGGTTTCCAGGATTTCCTGCTCATCATCGATGATCAGTACCCGGGTTCCATTGCCGAAACTAATGGGATCGCTGGAAGCAAACAAGTCGATGATCTGAGAGTCGAGATAATCTTTTTTTCGCAGGGAAGTTATATTTTTCAGGCTGCCGGTCAGATCGGAAATTCGGTTAAGCATTTCCCGCGATTTTTGAAAATAGACCTCATGGGCGTCGGAGGTTTGAATCAGATGCAGGTAGTTGTACAAAGCCTGCAGGGGTTGGGCAAACTCGTGGGCCAGGGCGCCGGCCAGTTCCTTGACGCTGTTCAGCTTTTCCATCTGCATCATTTTACGCTGATTGGCCTTTAGGTTTTCCAGCGCTTCTTTCAGCTCCGTCTGCGTTTGCATAAGTTGAAACTGAGTTCGGCGCCGTTCGGAAATATCGCGCAGGATGCACACCAGTTGCCGCTTTCCCTTTCGTTTAAAGACCGAAACGGAAATATCCACCGGCAGATTGCTGCCGTCCGCGCGGATCAGGTGAATCTCCCTTTGTTGATCCCTGTGCTCCTCCCGGGCCTTGTCTACCAATCCGGTCAGGTCATGCTGACGGTTAAAGATTTCACGAAAGGGTTTATTTAATATATCGGCATACTCCCCGCCAAACATGGTGACAACCGCCTCGTTTATAAAGGCAATATTTTGCTGCTCGTTTATATGGATGATGGCATCCCGCGCGCCCGCGGCAATGGCCTGAAATTTTTCTTCATTCTCCTTCATCATCTCCTGGGCCATATGATACTGGGTCATGTCGCGCAGGCGGCACAGCCAGGCTTTTTGTTTTTCCCACCAGATCATGGTTACGGACATTTCGATATTTTTATCCGGAGCATCGGCAATAATAACCCTTACGGGATCGCTGTTCGCCCCGGCCACGGGAATGCCGAATACGGCGCCGAACAGCTCCGAAGCGTTGCGCTTAAAAAGTTTTTCCGCCATGGGGTTGGAATAAAGAATCATTCCGTTCTGATCCACCACCAGCAAGCTGTCCCGGTCGTTTTGAATGATGGAGTTCAACCGTTGCTCAAGCTGGGAGGAGTTACCGGCCAGTTCATGCAACCTTTGCGCTTTTTGCTGACGGCCATGGGAAAAAAGAATAGCCTGGCGTACACTGTCCACGCTCAGCCTTTGCGGATGCCAGACATCCTGTGCTCCAAGCTCTATCCACCTGAGCGCGTCGACCTCGTCCTCTTCACTGATAACAATCAAGGCCAGCTCAGGAAATTTATCACAGATATCGCCAATGGTTTTTACACTCTTGTCAGGGGAGTTTATGGCATACAGCACCACATCAATATGATGACGATACTCGTCAAGATGCTCCAGGGCCTTGCGGTCATCCACAAGCCAATCCAGACGAATATGAGGCGTTTCTATTTTATGAATCAGCGTATTTACGGCAATCATGCGTTCTTTGTTGTTTTCCACGAACAACAGGCGAATCTCATCCATAGTCACTGGGTCAGGAGGTTTAAGGTGAGCATTATTTTATTCATGTCGGTAAAATCACCAACGGCATGTCTTCTGGGCAGGGGAAACTCGCGTACCAGAGCCGGAAGAGCGAGGGGCGGGCTTTGCTCCGTAGACTTACTTAAATCAACCAGGTGCAGCTTATAGCGTTCGCCAAAGTGCTCATCACAATATTTTATCAGTTTAGCCAGAATCTTGTTCGACAACCTGTCCATGGTATGTACATACAGGCTCAGTTCCACTTCTTTCATAAAATGCCCGGTTTAATCAAAGGGAGATATATTATCGGGGGAAATGCCGGAGAACTAAAGCCGGTGGAGAGAGATTCCTTTTTTTATTGTTACTTTCCACGACCTTTAAAATTTAACTACCCACAAAAAAAGGGAACTCATTGCTGAATTCCCTTTCAAGGCGGTCCGGACGAGACTTCCCCCGAAGACCCGGGGGACAACTTCCTGCGTGATTATTGTTCAAGCAACCATTGGATATAAGAGCGGCTACGTTTTTTTATTACACGTTCACGCTTTAAGGCATCACTTTTGTTTTCATACGATTCCGTGTATTTCAACTCCCTCGGAATACCTCGCTTGGTGTAACGTCCCCAACCCATGTTGTGACGCTCCAAACGCCAGGTTATGTCCTGGGTGACACCTGTATAATAGCGGTCTATTCTCGAAGAATAAAGAATATAAACAAACCACATGGGCATCTCTAAACAAAAAAAGGGAACTCATTACTGAATTCCCTTTCAAGGCGGTCCGGACGAGACTTCCCCCGAGTACCCGGGGGACAACTTCCTGCGTGGATTGCTCCCTTCCCCAACCTACAAAAACTTAACTAACCACAAAAAAAAGGGAACTCATTACTGAATTCCCTTTCAAGGCGGTCCGGACGAGACTCGAACTCGCAACTTCCTGCGTGACAGGCAGGTGCTCTAACCAATTGAACTACCGGACCCTGACTTATTCATCATCATTTAGTGATGAGCCAATAATATACAGACCATTTTTTTTTCTGTCAAACATATTTCACGGAATTATAAAAAAAAGGAGCGGATTTTCTCCGCTCCTTTGAAGGAACTACAGACGATAATCAACGCCTATACGCAACAGGCCCATTCCCGTGCCAATTTCACCGGCAACGGAAAGCTTATCAGAAACATAGTAGCGGGCGCCCAAACCGCTTTCAAGGGTCATAAAACCCACCGACGGATCGGAATAGAGCCCACCATAAGGGCCAGAGTAAGTTACCCCGCCAAAATTAAAACCCAGGCCTGCTTTCAGATAGGTATCCAGCTTATCAGACTTAAATACATCCACATGGTAGTAAGCTGCCACGGTCAGAATAATATTGGTGTAGGTCCAGCTGCCATAAGAGTAATCATCCGTGTACGAGGAGTAGCCGAAAGAGCCGCCAAAGCCCAAAGTGGCCGGCTTATCACCTACGTTTAAAAAGTCGTTCTGGAATCCATATTCAAAGTCGGCAACCAGGCCAAAAGAAGCGCCATAGACTGCCCCAAGGGCTACCTTGGCTCCGGCAATCATATCACCCTTTTTAAAAAGCGGTGCTCCCTGCGAAAATCCCGATTGCGCCAAAAACAAAATCAGCGCAAGTATCAAAACAATACGTCTCATAATATCTCCCGATGTTAGGTTTAACATTAAGTACAAGTTTTCTTCCCAAGTCCTAAAAGTAAAAAATAAATATTTCAAATTCCTTGCAACTTATCACATTCCGGCCGCAAACAGAGCCAACAGGCTTAGCAAAAAAGCCCAGAGGATATACCCCAGCCCCGTATCGGCTATGGCCGCGGGCTCAAGACTTTGCAACAGGTCAAACTTTTCAAGAAAATAAAATATAAAGGTTGAAATCAGTCCCGTGCCCATGGCACTTACCACCTGCCGGGAATTGATTTTTTTAAAGAACGTTGATATTACGGGAATAGCCACAACTGTAGTCAGCAAACCCGAAGAGAGATAGAATATATCCCACAGATTGTCGGTGAACAGGGCATACAGATAACTAAGTAAAACCGCAAAAACCGAAGAAAGGCGGGCCAGGCGATTGATGGCGGCCGCATCCGGTTTCCGTTTCATCAGGACAGGTTCAACAATATCCCTGGAAAGAGAAAGGGCCACAATATTGCTGCAGGTATCGATGGTAGACATGGCCGCGGCAATCAGGCCGATGGAAAGCACCAGACTCAGCCAGGCCGGTGCATAGCGGGAAAGAACTTCGCTAAAAATAAGCGCCCCATCATTAAGATAGGCCGGGATAACCCCGTCAACCGGCGGAAAGAGCTGTAAAGCGGAGAGACCGATAATGGCCGGCGCGATGCCCACGAAAATCAGGGAATTTACCGAAGCAACCACTATACCCTTCCGTGCTTCCGCGTGACTCCTGGCAGATTGTAAACGAATCCATAAATCGGTTTCCACCAACCAGCCGGGCAGATAGGCCACCGCCGTAAGCAGGATGAGCGTTATCCCCGGAGCCACCCACATGCCGGCCTCCTGTTTCGGCGGACTTAAATTGACCAGCGTTTCCATACTCCAGTCCGTTTGTCCCCAGGCCAGCCATGCAATAGCCGCCATAAACAAGGCAACCAGAGCAAACTGAATCTTGTCGGTGGAAACCACCGCGGCAAAGCCGCCGGTATAACTGTAGGCGGCCACCACCAGGGCTATAAACAGATAGGTGGTTTGCGGTGTTATTCCCAAAAAAGGAGCAATAATTTGGCCGGCGGCATAAACCTCCGCTCCGCCCCAGGCGATAAACACAAACAGCAGTGTGGCGGCAATAATCAATCGGGCGGAATTTCCATACCGCTTTTGCATTAACTCCGGTTGCGAAAATACATTGAGTTGCCTAAACCTCGGAGCCAGCCAGTAAAACAGGGCCATATTCACAAGCCAGGGAATGATCAGTAGCCACATGCCGCCCACACCGTACCAGTAAAAAAGCTGAACACCATACATACCGCTCCAGCTGATGGACATCATGCTGGCGGAAATGGACAGGCCGATGGCCCAGCCGCTCAGCGATCTGGAGGCTGTCCAGAACTCACTGTTATCGCTCTCCAGGCCGGATTGTTTTTCCCTTAGAAAAACACGAAAGCCTATGGCAATAACAACAATGCTGTATGTGATAAATCCCGTCCAATACCAAAAATATGCTGACATGGGAGTCTCAAAAATGTGGTACAAAAAACTGAAGATGAAAGATAGCCGTAAAGAAGATTTAACTCAAGAAGGATAACAGGTACTAAAAATAAAAAAAGCGCGGGCCAAAGACCCACGCTTAACAATCAGATTAAACGGTTTATCAGCCGCATTTACCTTCGCCGCATTTGCCTTCACCACATTTGGCATCGGCTTTTTTAGCACCTTTCTTGGCTGCCTTGTCACCGCCACATTTGGCTTCACCTTTTTTAGCAGCCTTATCGCCGCCACATTTACCTTCGCCACATTTTTTGGCGCCTTTTTTAGCAGCGGCTTTGTCTCCGCCGCATTTGCCTTCACCGCATTTTTTGCCGTCTTTGGCCATTTTGCCTTCGCCGCATTTCTTACCTTCCTTGGCCATTTTGCCATCACCGCACTTTTTACCTTCCTTGGCTGCTTTATCGCCGCCGCACTTTTTGTCGCCTTTTTTGGCAGCCTTATCGCCACCGCATTTAGCGTCAAGCGATACAGCGGCAATGCCGGCCTTATCCGCGGATACGGCCTGCGCCGGCTTAGCTATAAAACCGACGGCAAAAGCCACAACGGTAAACAGCAACATAATTTTAGCAAGATTCTTGCTCATAAGAAATACCTCCGATATATGAATTAGTAATGTGTAAACATAGCGTTTCTGGAATGTTGGCGCAAATAATAGTTTGAACATGTCACATTTTAATCACATCCCTATCATTTTACAAGCCCTAATTTTCTTCAAACGCTTGAAGAGAGTTACGGATTATTGTATCATTAATCATCACAAACTCTTGACATATTTATGAAATATCCCATCCTTTTTATCATGATCATATTATGGAGTTGCACGGATCACACGCCGCGGCAAACAGAAAACCCGCCTTCATCCCCCCGGTTACAACGCGTGG
>JALXBH010000252.1 GCA_026991535.1 Calditrichia bacterium
CGCCCTTATCCACCCTGGCCGAGCGAATAATAAAACCATCCGCGCCAACGGGGGCGGTGTTGGCGCGAATGATTGTTTGCGCCGGCACTTTCGCCAGAGCTCTGTTCACACGAAGCGGAGACATTTGTACCTCTGTGTAGATGGAGCCATCCAGATCGGATTGCGTAAGCACCCGCGCGCTATCGGTACCCACCAGGGGAATTTTATATATCAGGTCCATTTGGTTGGATATCACCTTTCCGGCCAGATCCACCGGCAGGGAGCGCCCCACACTGTCGGCGGGAATGGCGTCCACAAAAACCAGGGAATCGATTACGCCGCCATCGGGATCGTTTTTGCGTTGACGGTCGATCAGCGTTACGGTCATCCCCTTGTCGATATCCAGAAAAAGATTATTGTAAAAAACGATGCTCAGGGTAGCCGATGCGATATCCAGTTCCTCGAACTCCGAAAAATCCATTTGACGGGGATCGGGATAAAGGGTTCTGGGCGGCAGGGGCGGAAATACACTGCCCACCGTGGGATTATAATCGGCAAAGATTTCACTAAAGGTTTGCGGCGGCGTGTTTTGCGCGGCCGGCTGCCCCACCTCGAAAACGCCCAGCGTTTCGGTAAAGGCCTGATCATCCAGTTTGGCGGCCAGGTCCTGCGCTTTTACGGTTTGCACATCGCTGGTATCGCTGAACTGAATAAAGAAAAGACTGTCGCCGACAGCCGCGTCGTATTGACTGGCAATGGAAGGATCATCCACCAGATCCGCCAGGCGTATGCTGTCTCCCTTCAGCACAATACTCCATTGCGTGTCCCATTCGGGGAGTTCCGGTTCATTAACCGTACAGGCTGTAATCAGCCAAAATGAGAGAAGAAAAAAAGACATCCGTGTCATTTTACCTCATCCTTAAGTTTTGTTCTGTCTGTATCATCGGCTTTCACTCCCGGGGTTGAGGGTATCTTTTTCCCCAATTATAAAAAAATTTATTGTAAATTGGATTTCAAAACTTTAAACTCTTGTTTTTCAACATATTAGAGGCGCCATTTCTTCTAAAGGATAATGTTTTATTTTTTAAACAATAACATTGCAATGATCATTTTTTGATCAAAACCAACAGTAAAACATAATAATGAACAGTTTTTAACCACCAAAAAGCGATGAAATTCAGAAGCGAACTAATACCCCGGCCCGCGGCAAACAAACTGAGCCATGACAACCGTTTCTTTTCCGCCGGTTCCTGCTTTGCCGCGCATATGGCGGAGAAGCTGGAATTTTATCAATTCCGGATAACGGCCAATCCATTGGGGGTGATGTACAACCCTGTGTCTTTGCTAAGCATGCTGGAACATCTGCGCCAACCCTTTGTCCTCAGGGAAGACCTTTTGGTGCGGGAGGACGGCGTCTGGCACAGCCTGTTGCATGACAGCAGCTTTTCCTCCCCCTCGCGGGAAGAACTGTTAAGCAGAATGGAACGCAGCCACCGCCAGGGCCGTGAGGCGCTCCTGCGCAGCGATGTGTGGCTGATTACCCTGGGAACATCCCGGGTTTATGTGCACAGGGAGCGCCAATGTCCGGTAGCCAACTGCCACAAAATCCCGGCCGACCGCTTCGAGCGTCGCCTGTTAAGCGTGGATGACGTCGTTGAGGCCCTCAAAAAAATCATCTCCCTGGCCGCGGACATCCATCCCGGAATCTTTATCATCCTCAGCGTCAGCCCCGTGCGTCACCTGCGGGACGGCTTCCACGGAAACACCCTGTCCAAGGCGCGTCTGCATCTGGCCATAGAAAAAATATGTGACAGTGAAAACAATGCCGCCTATTTCCCCGCCTGGGAGCTGCTTATGGATGATCTGCGCGACTACCGTTTTTACAAGGAGGATTTGATCCACCCGTCTCCGGCGGCCGTGGAATACATTTGGCAAAAGTTTGCCGGGGCCTATATGGACGGAGAAACGCTGGAGATCATGAAGGAAGTGGAGGCCATCCGCAAGGGCCGGGCCCACCGCCCCCTGATAAAGGATCACCCGGCCCATGAAGCGTTTTTACGCCGCCTGCGGCAACGGGAAGAGCGTATGCGCGCCCGTTTTCCCTTTATGCGCTTTTAAAAATAAAAATTCCCGCCGCCGATTCGTTGACTTTAATCCATAATTGTACTTAGTTAGCGCTTCGCTTTTTTACAAACATTATTTTTGGAAAACAATGAGTTTAATGCATCTGGATGAGACACCCGGCAAGGTGGAATCCATCGAAAAAAAGTGCCCTTATCCCGGCAACCCCCTGCATGTTTTTGAACATCTTTCGGCGGGACAAGACTACGGCCTGCTGCTGGAATCGGCGGAGATCGTCAGTAAACATGCCGAAAGGAGCCTGCTTTTGCTGGACGCCGCCCTGCGCATCGAGTGTAACGGAATGCGGGTGGAGATTCAGGCCCTCAGCCCCAACGGCATTTCCCTTTTACCGCTGTTTCGGAGGTGGCCCGTCATTGAGGAGACCGGCGACACACTGACCATGCTTTTTTCCGGAACAACGGATGACATGGATGAAATCTCCCGGCTTAAAAGTTCCTCGCCTTTTGACGCCCTGCGAACCCTGATCCGGGACATCTCATCTATCCGCTCCGAGCCGCTGGCCCTCTTTTTGGGCGGGGTGATCGCCTACGACTACCTGGAGACCTTTGAGGAACTTCCGGCGGTGGAGGCCGGCGCCAACCGCTGCCCCGACTATCTCTTTTATCTGGCCGAAACGCTGATGGAGATCGACCACAAAGAAAAGAGCGCCCGGCTGTTGGGCAGTGTTTTTTCCGGTGAAAAAGTGGAACAGGCCTATTTTGCCGTTTCCAGGCGTCTCGACGCCCTGGCCCGCCTGGCCGCGGAGGCGGAAGGCCCCAAAACACCGCCGCCGCCGGACGTCCCTCCCGCCGTGACGGTGGATATCGATGACCGGCGTTTTATGGAACAGGTTGATTTTCTGAAACGCCATATCGTCAGCGGCGATATATACCAGGTGGTGCCCTCGCGCACCTTCAGCCTGGCCTGTCCCGCCCCCTTGCGCGCCTATGAACAGCTTAAGCTTTCCAATCCCAGCCCCTACATGTTCTATCTCAAGGATGCCCGGTTCTCTCTGTTCGGCGCCTCGCCGGAATCGGCGTTGAAATACACGGCGGACAGCAACCGCGTGGAGTTGTATCCCATCGCCGGCACGCGTCCGCGGGGAATGGATACTCATGGCAATATCGATCCCGATCTGGACGGGCGCATTGAACTGAATCTGCGCAATGATGAAAAGGAAAAAGCGGAACACATCATGCTGGTGGATCTGGCACGCAACGACATCGCCCGCGTCTCCAAACCGAATACGCGTCATGTGGCGGATCTGATGCGCGTCGATCGCTATTCCCATGTGATGCATCTGGTTTCGCGGGTGGTGGGCCGGCTGCGCGATGACCTGGACGCCCTGCACGCCTATCAGGCCTGCATGAACATGGGGACCCTGACCGGCGCTCCCAAAATCCGCGCGGCGGAACTGATCCGCCAGGTGGAGGGCGCCCGCCGGGGCAGCTATGGCGGCGCCGTGGGCTATCTTACCGGCGCGGGCGATATGGACAGTTGTATCGTTATCCGCTCCGCTTTTGTGCAAAACGGCATGGCGCATATCCAGGCCGGGGCCGGGGTTGTTTTCGATTCCGATCCGCGCGCCGAAGCGGATGAAACACGGGCCAAGGCCCGGGCGGTGGTCAATGCCATCAGAAAGGCGCATCATGGAAAATAACAAACGAGGCCGGATCATTTTGCTGGATAACCTGGACTCCTTTACCTATAACCTGGTGGATGAATTTTATAAATTGGATTTCGAAGTGCATGTCTACCGCAATACCC
>JALXBH010000253.1 GCA_026991535.1 Calditrichia bacterium
CTCCGGCCACGGTCAGTAAAATCCGTTCTCCCCCGGCCAGGCGCGCGGTGAGGTTTTCCGGAGTGTCCTCGGCCACCACCCGGCCCTGATTGATGATCACCACCCGCTCGCAGGTTTGCTCGATCTCTGGCAAAATATGTGATGACAGGATCACCGTATGTTCGCCGCGCAGATTTTTTATCAACTCGCGTATTTCAATAATCTGTTTCGGGTCCAGCCCCACGGTGGGTTCATCCAGAATCACAATTTGCGGGTTGTTCAGCAGGGCCTGGGCCAAACCGACCCGCTGTTTATAGCCCTTGGAAAGCTTGGCAATTATCCTTCCCCGGACATCGCCGATGTTGGTTTTTTCAATAACCGAATCGATGGCACTTTTTCGCTTGTCGGCAGGGACGCCTTTTATTTTGGCCACAAAACCGAGGTAATCGCTCACCGTGAATTCCGTGTACAGGGGCGGATTTTCCGGCAGATAGCCGGTAATGCGGCGCACATCCATGCTCTGCTCAAAAATGTCATATCCACCTATGGTCGCCCGGCCCGAGGTAGGCGGCATATAGCAGGTTAAGATGCGCATGGTTGTTGTTTTGCCCGCGGCATTGGGCCCCAGCAAACCTAAGATTTCACCTTTGTTAACATGAAAGGTGATATCCGATATGGCGCGCTTTTCGCCATAAAAACGGGTTAATCCTTCCACATGAATCAAAGTGCATCCTCCTTTGTTGATGTTTTACTTTTTTCATCGGTTCCTGCTTCCTGCGGCTGGGGTTCTTCAAAAACCAGCCTGGTATCCAGAACAAATTGCTCCGTATCGCGCATGATGTTGCGCGTGGTTACGATATCCGGCACATGTTTGGCAAATTTCACCAGGTCGGCCACGCGTAATATTTTGGCAATCCGGGCGATGTCCTTTTGCGGCAGGTGTTTTTCCAGTGCCATTAAAATTTCATCCGTGGTCGACTCCAGGGCGGAAATAAAGTAACGCCCTTCCAGATACGCCCTTAAAATTTCACTCAGACGGCTGTAAAACTCCTTATGGCGTCCCTTTTCCAACAGATCGCCGCGATACAGTTCGGCCAGGGCCTGCAAAGCCACCTCGTGCGCCGGAGGAGGCGGCGGGGGCGGCCGGAAGAGATAACCCGTTTCCTGTTTGCGTTTCCAGGCGCGATAGATAAACCAGGCCGCCAACAAGAGCAGCAGGACACTTACCGTCATCCAGCCCCAAAAGGCCCAGTCGAACGGTATATGCTCCGGTGCGCGGATATCGCGCACGCGCAGACTGTCGCCCGCGGGTAAAACGGAAACCACCTCCACGGGCAGCGCCCTGCCGGTGATGATTTCTCCGGCGCCGGAGCTGTCCGCATAAAAAAGCAACGGAAAGGCCGGGATAACAAAACGGCCCGTATCATATACGGTCAGGGTATATTCAAAGCGTTTCCGCAGACGGTTGTGTTCCAGCTTTTCCACCCCGGGGACGGTAAAGTCCTTGACTTCAAAAGGCTCCAGGGCCAGTCCCTCTCCGGGATGCTCTATGCGCACGGAATCGGCATGATTCACCTCCACCGTATAATGGATACGACCGCCGACGGTGATACGATTGGTATCCACCTGTGTCCGAATCTCTACCAAAGGCTGTCCGGCCCAAAGATGGCAGGCCAGCCCTATCGTCAACAAAATCGATCTTCGAAAAAGAGTCATTTTAACCCGTGTCTGATAGGCCGTTTTATGTTTTTTTCCGCTATCATGCCCTTGGGCAAAAAAGCGGCGCGCCAAAGGCGCCATTTTACAATCAAAAAATGAATTTTTTATGAAGCTCCTAAAACCAGAAGCGCAATCCGATTTCCGGGCCCAAAAAGGCCGCGCTTGTATCTTTCAGGGGCATCAGCGTACGGACACCGCCGTACAACTCCCCCCGAAGGTAATGCAACCCGGCAAACAGGGCCGCTTCCATCATCAGGTTTGCCCCTTGTACCCCGCCGCCGAGATAACTGTTCACCCCCAGACGTCCACTTAAACTAACCGGCTGTATGATAAAAAAGCGCCCGTCCAGGGCAAGGGTCGGCCCCCACAAGGCGGCCTTTGCCCCGTCGGGATAGAGCAGCGAAGCGCCCGCGGAAAGGGAGAGCAAGGTCTTGTCCGAAGCGAGGAACAGGTAACTGTAAGCCACATTGAGTATTTGCAGATTATCGCTGCCCCTTTCCAGACGTTCCTTATAGTTGTAAAAGTCCAACCGCAGACCGTGCCCCTCGGAGAAAGTGAATGTCCCGTTCAACCGCAGAGCGGAAAGATCACGGTCGATATAATGCATGCCCGCGGCCAGACGGCCCAGGTAGTTTTTGCCGCTGCCGTCTTCATGTATCAGCCCGTTCCCGTCAAACGGGTAAAGGCCAAAAGACAACGGTTGCGTTGTCTCGGCTGCTACAGGGTTCCGGGTTGAGTCGGGATTCTCCCCCGACGCATAAGCCTGTGCCGGCCCCGGGGAATCCAAACTGTTTAGCGGCAGGGCTTCCCCGGTATCGTCATCATAAAACACCTCCTGTTCTTCATCATCCGCATCAAACAAGATATAAAACAGGATTTCCAGAATATCAAAAAACAGCCCCCCGGACTCCTCTTCCTCATAGTTATTTTCTTCATCCTCTTCTTCATCATCGGAGGAGGATTTTCCGGCATTGGCGTCTTCAAACCCGCCGATGCGTCCTTGTTTTTCCTGGGCCTGCAACGGTACGGGGGAGAAGACAAAAAAAACCGTCAAAAGAATCGCCAGCCAGAGGGATTTCATTGGAGGGCTCCTTTTCTGCGCGCGCGCATTTTAAAGAAGCGGTTTATCGGTTCCACATAGGAGCGGTCGGTCAACACCTCGATATGGTCCACCCCGGTGGAGCGAAAAAGCCCCCGTAACTCCTTTTGATAGGCGCGTATGGCCTTATGAAATCCGTTTCGGACATAAGAGGCCCCCGTATCCAGGGTCAGGCGCTCTCCGCTTTCCGCGTCCTCCAGTTCAACCAGCCCGGCATCGGGCAGGGTAACCTCGCGCGGGTCTATGATATTCATGGCGATCAGGTCGTGCTTTTTGGCGGCCAGTTGCAGGGATTTTTCAAAATCCCGGGCCAGAAAGTCGGAAATCAGAAAAGCGGTACTGCGTCTTTTTACGATGCGGCTAAGGTACTCCAGAGGTACATTCAGGTCTGTTTTAGCTTCGCCCGGCTCATAGAACAGCACTTCGCGGATAACCCGCAGCACATGTTTTTTCCCCTTGCGCGGGGGGATGTATTTTTCAATTTTATCGGAAAAGATGATCAGACCGACCTTATCGTTGTTGCTGATGGCCGAAAAGGCCAGCACGGCCGAGATTTCGGCGGCAACTTCTCTTTTCAAATGCCGGGCCGTCCCGAAATCACCACTGGAACTAACATCCACCAACAGCATAACGGTCAGCTCCCGCTCCTCGTCAAAAATCTTTACAAAGGGCTTTCCCGTCCTGGCGGATACATTCCAGTCTATGATGCGCACATCATCCCCCGGCTGATATTCGCGCACTTCGGCGAACTCCATGCCCCTTCCCTTAAAAACGGAATGGTACTCGCCGGCAAACAGTTCATTGACAATAGCCCGGGTAGACACATCGATTTGCCGTACCTTTTTCAGGATTTCACGGGTGCGTTCCTCCCGGCTTAAGCCGCGGTTCAGCTTTTCAGTCTCCCGCCCGGAACGGCTCGCCCACAGTAGCAGGCCGCCCAGGGCCAGCAAAAAAGCCGGGATGAGGACTAAATAGACTGTTAACATGGCTAGGGCACTTCCACGCGGTTCAGAACCTTGCGTACCACATCTTCCGGGGTCAGGTTCTCGGCCTCGGCCTCGTAGGAAAGAATCACGCGGTGGCGTAACACATCCTGACCGATGGCCCGCACATCATCGGGCGTTACATAGCCGCGCCGCCTTAAAAAGGCATGGGCCCGGGCGGCGACGGCCAGAGAGATGGAAGCACGCGGACTGGCGCCAAAGGTGATCAGCCCTTTTAAATCATCCAATCCGTTTTCGGCCGGCTCGCGGGTGGCGAAAACAATATCAACAATATACTTCTCTATCTTTTCATCAACGTAAATGGCATTCACCGCCTCGCGGGCCTTAATGATGTCATCCGGAGAGATCACCGGTTCCACCTCCACCCGTTCGGCGCGGGTTTGACGACGGACGATTTCCAGTTCTTCCTCACGCGAGGGATAGCCCACGCTCAGCTTGAGCATAAAACGATCCACCTGGGCTTCGGGCAAAGGGTAGGTTCCTTCCTGCTCTATGGGGTTCTGCGTCGCCAGAACCAGAAAGGGGTCTTCCAGCTTAAAAGTTTCCTCGCCGATGGTAACCTGGCGTTCCTGCATGGCTTCCAGCAGGGCGCTTTGCACCTTGGCCGGGGAGCGGTTAATCTCGTCGGCTAAAATAAGGTTGCTGAAGATAGGACCCTTTTTGGTGCTGAACCGGCCGTCTTTCTGGTTATAGATCAGGGTACCTATCAAATCGGCGGGTAATAAATCCGGGGTAAACTGAATACGCTGAAACCTGGTGCGGATACAACGGGACAAGGTATTCACGGTAAGGGTTTTGGCCAGCCCGGGCACACCCTCCAACAGGATATGGCCATTGGAAAGCAAACCGATCAACAGCCTTTCCACCATATAATCCTGTCCCACAATTACCCTGGCCACCTCGCTTTTGATTTTTTCCACAAAAGCGCTCTCCTGTTCTATTCTGGCATTGATTGCCTCTATGTCAGCATTCATGGTTGCTCCTCTTTCAAAAAACCGCTATGGCCCTGGGGCCGCGCTTCTCCTTAGGTGTTGTCCTTCAAAAAGTCATTCACTTCATCAAAAAGCCGTTGCACGGCTATATTGCTTTCCTCCGTCATATCGCCCATGGATTGCAATGTTTTTGCCAAACGGGCCCTGGCCGCCTCGTCTCCCGGCTGGGAAGCCAGCATTTCCAGCCTTTGTTCCATGCCGCTAATGCGGATTTGACCGCGGCTTTCCATCAAAAAGCTGTCCAGCAGGCGCAGGATTTCCGCCCGGTTTTCCTTATCCTGCCCGTTTTCAGGATGTATGGTGCTTAACAGCAGGCGCTGATATTTTTCCCGGATACCGGGTGTTGCCCGCGGCCGGTGCTTACGCCGCAGCATAACATAGCGTACCGTGACAAAGAGCGCCGCGGCCATGAAAAGAAACAACAACAGCCACAACAAAATGGAGCCCGGTGTATATACTTGCCGCTGTTCTTCACGGGGAGCGGTTATCCGCAAAAAGAGCGCATCGGTGCGTACAACTTCCCGGCGTCCTTCATATTGATAGCCTATGGTCATCGGTTTTACATGGGCCCGTCCCACGGACCGGGGTTTAAAGTAAAAGTCAAAACGTTTCAGGGAACGCCGCCCCGAAAGGCTGTCTTCCACTATGCGGTTGGAGGCGCCGCTGCCCCGCAGCATCAGATTATTAACCCCGGGTTCGCCCGGGTCTTCCAGACGCACCGCGTCCAGTGGTCCCGGCCAGGAAAGTTCTATGCTGAACACCACCTCTCCGTTAAGAGGCACCGTTTCCGAGGAGAGGGATGTTTTTACCGATACGCGCGGCCGGGAAGCCTGGCCAAGCACCGCGGATACAGCCAGCAGTAACATCAGCCGGATCAGCGGCCGCCGGAATGTATTCATCAAAAAAGCTTAGTGCTCCGTCGTCGTCACCGCGTCGCTGCTGTCGGATGACACGTTTTTTAAAAAGGGCATCTCGTTGACATCCTTGCCCAGGTTTTGAATTTCGAATTTGGCGGAGGTAACCAGTTCATGGTCGGGATACTCCTCGATTAGCATACCGTAATATTTTTTTGCGGCATCATAGTTTTTTATATCATTGGCATTGATATAGCCCAGCAAAAAAAGAGACTCGGCACGATAGACGCTTTTGGGATAGTATTCCACAAGCGCTTCGTAATTTTCCACAGCCTCGTTAAACTTTTGCGAGGTGTAGGCTTTTTTTGCCTGATTGTAATAAGTCGCTTCGGGTAACCGGGAAGAACAAGCGGCCACAATTAATATCAGGCCTGCCATTAAGGCGAAACGCATAAGAAACCTCCATACTTTACTCGTTTCAAATTTTCACAGCCGATAATTTAACCGGGATATATTTTTAAATCAATAAAGCCGTAATTGTCCTGTCCTAACCAACGGATGGCGCTCTTGTTCCCTTTTACGGATACGGGGCGGAATTTGCCTTCCGTTTATGAATTTTTGATGAAGATGGCCTTCATTTTTATTTAATCTCCCGCCCCGGGGCATTTTTTTTATGGCTTATTTCTTGTAACTTTTGGAAAAACAAAGGGTAACCATGCAACAATCGTCAAGGGCGCGGCAATACAGCCGTCTGTCACTGTTTATTTCCCTGGCCTCTTCAGGCCTGTCGCTGCTCATCACGCTGCTGATACTTGGCGGCGGCTATCACATCACCCTGCGGGATATCGCCTTTCGCCATGCGGACAATCCCTATCTGGCCTTGCTTATTTTCGGACTGTTGACCGGGCTGATATACGGCGTGGCGGGCGCGCCCCTCGCCTGGTTGGGCGGCTATTGGCTGGAACACCGCTATGGCCTCAGTAATCAAAGCATGGGACAATGGCTGTTTGAACGCTTTAAGATGATGCTGGTAGGTCTGCTGCTCTTTACCCCTCTGTTTTTACTGTTCTATTACTTCTTTAGCAACTACCCGCAAAGCTGGTGGTTCTGGACGGCCTCGGCCCTTTTTCTTTTTTCCGTGGTACTGGGCAAGCTGGCCCCTCAGCTTATTTTTCCGCTTTTTTATAAGTTTGAACCCCTGGACGATCCGCGACTTCTGCAACGGATGGAGGCGCTGGCCAAAACGGGGAACTTCAATCTGCACGGCGTGTATCGCTTTGATATGAGTAAAACCACCAACAAGGCCAATGCCGCCTTTACCGGTATGGGAAAAAGCAAGCGCATCATTATAGGCGATACCCTGCTATCACAAATGAACGCGGATGAGATCGAAACCGTTTTCGCCCATGAAGTGGGCCATTATGTCCACCGCCACATCACACAGGGTCTGCTAATCGGTACGCTGGTCAGCTATGGCAGTCTGTGGCTTACGGCGCTGTTATACGAAGCCTGGCGTCCCCTGTTTAACATCGCGGAACATGGCGACATAAGCGGCCTGCCCCTGCTGGCTCTGATACTTACCCTGATCAACATGCCGCTCGCTCCGTTGCAGAACCTTATAAGCCGCTTGAATGAGCGCCAGGCGGATCGTTATGCCATCGAACACAGCAGTAATCCGCGGGCTTTTCCTGAAGCGCTAAAAAAACTTGCCGAATCTAATCTGAGCGATCCGGAACCGGCGCCCTGGATAGAGTTCCTTTTTCACAGCCATCCTTCCATAAACAGACGCCTGGCCTATACCGCCCGTTTTTTGCGGGAAAAAGGAGTTGAAGTTTCGTAGATGAACCAAGTGAAGAATCCCCGCCCTTTACACAAAAGGGTTCTGAAAATTGTTACGGCTCTTTTTTTGTTTCTGGCCGTTCTCTTTGCGTTGATCGGTCTGTTGCACTGGCAAACCAATATGGTATCCCGGGCGGTGGAATCGTTTATCAACAGCCGCCTTGGCGACAAGGGACAATTGCGCTACAGTGCCCTGCGCGGCAATCTGCTCAACGAGTTTATCATCGATGATCTTAGCTACACACAGGATTCCACCCTGCGGGTCAGCGCCTCGCACCTCCGTTTACGCCTGTCCCTTTCGGGACTGCTTTTCAAAAAGATACGTATCCGCCAGTTGCGTTTTGACTCGCTGCGGATAGACAGCCACCCGCCTGCCGGGAAGAAAAGCCCA
The DNA here is from genome assembly GCA_026991535.1 of Calditrichia bacterium. Taxonomy (GTDB): domain Bacteria; phylum Calditrichota; class Calditrichia; order Calditrichales; family J004; genus J004. The sequence continues at coordinate 7,878 of JALXBH010000253.1, forward strand.
GATAAAACAGCGGCAACAGAACGGGCCGATTCGCTTTTGGCCCAACTGCAAAGCGGACAAATCATACAACAGCTTTTGCAATCCATGCCCGATTTTCAATTGGATGATCTTGAGATAAATTCATCCTTCCTGCGTTTTAACCATATGGCCCTTAACGAAGTTAACCTGCGTTTGGGACTGGCGCTGCACCGTGACCGTATCGATCTGAACCTGAAGCATCTTTCCGCGCTTTGGCCGGAGAAGACCCTTGCCCTGCGCAATCTTTCCTTTAAGTTGCGGGTTCGTCCCAAAAAACTTACGCTAAACCAGTTTGAGCTTAACACGGAGTACTCCTCCGTGCGTCTGGCGGCCGATATGGATATTGCCTCGCCCAGTTCCTTTCTGCTTACCGTGGATGATATCTATCTGTCCGGAGAAGAGTTAAAGAAACTGTTGCCGGCGCATCTCTTTACCAACGGCTTTTTACAGGGCAGGCTCTCCCTGGCCGGACAGCCCCTGAACTTTGCCGTAAGCGGGGCTTTTTCCGGTTCCTATAATCAAATGCGCATCCACAAGGCCCGGACATACGCCCGCTACGATCACGGCCGCATCCTGCTGGATACCCTTAAGGTAAGCGCCAACGCCGGAAGGATACAGCTTAGCGGCGATTTGAATAACTGGCGGGCCTTTCGCGGCAAGGCGCAAATCGAAAAACTCAATACCGCCCTGTTGGGGCTGGGACTGCCCGCTTCCAGTCTGAACGGACATTTTACCTTTAACATTCCGCGGCTTACCCGTCACAATCCACGGGTGAATGGTGTGTTTACCGCCTGGGATTGCCGTTACGATCTGTTTAAAATGGACTCCATGCGCCTGGAAATAAAGACCCGGGGCAAAACCATATACATCAACCAGCCTTCCTTTATCAAACTGGCCGATGACGCCCGTTTTACCCTGGATGGAGAAATGCACGGATTGAAGGATATTGAATTTCAACTGGACGCCGTGGAACAGGATTTGGGCTCCCTGGGCACGGCATTGGGGCAGGACTCATTACAGGGGCGCTACACCACCCGCTTTGACGCCTTCGGGACCCTGGCCGACCCTTCCCTGCGGGGCGCCTTTACCATTTCCGGTTTTCATTTCCAAAAAACACGTTTCGATACCGTCAGCTTCCATTTCACTCTGGATAAGCTGATGAGCCGGCGCGACGGTTTTGCCGATTTCCGCATCAGCCGGGGAGAGGTTTACGGCATCCCCCTGCACGATATCAACCTTAGCGCTCATCATACAAACAATCTGCTGACCATCGACTCCGCTTCCATTTACAGTGAAAGTAACTTTATCCAACTTTCCATGATCATGCCTTATGACTCCGTAAGCGCCTCTCCGCGTTTTACCGATTTACAACTGGCCTATGGCGACTACTGGCTGGGCACCGAACGCCCCTTTACCCTGACCATCGACAGCACGGGTATTTTCACCAACGATTTTATGCTGAACGGTCCGGGCGATACCCGGATGGAGGCCTGGGGCAATTATTATTGGGACAAGAGCGCCTCCGGTGTGCAGATCACGCTGGACAAGGTGGATTTACAACCCTTCCAGCAATTTATGCCGGGTCACAGGGTAAGCGGCATCCTTACCGGATTGGTCTACCTGACGGTTGCCGGGGAACGGCCCTTTGCCTTTCTGGACATCAAGGGCGACAACGTCGCCTACGACAATACGCCCCTGGGCCGGCTGGATCTGGAGGTGGATTATAACCGGGACAGCGTCCATGTACGCAAATTTTCCGCCGAACAGGGAACGGCCCTTATCGATATCCGGGGCAATTTAAACATCGACCTGGGTAAAGGCGGCGGACAGTTTTATGATATGATTGCCTCCAGCCGCAGCGATATGAAGCTACGCATAAGAAATGTAAAGCTGGAAACCTACGCCCCTCTGCTAAAACTGCCCCATCCCCTGAGCGGAGAGCTGAGCGGAGACCTGGAGCTTGTGGGCAACATGGATAATCCCTTTATGCGCCAGAATTTTCACCTGCGCCGTTTCCGCTATGACGTCTACCGCCTGGACTCATTGAACGTTTTCGGGCAATATAACAGCGGATATATGATTCTCGACAGTCTGAACGGCGATCTGAACGGTACCTCTTTCAGCGCCCGCGGCTGGCAGCAAATACAGCTCTCGCTAAATCAGACATCTGACATTAACCCCCTGGACAGCCCCTTTGAACTCTTCATCCACAGCAGGGACGATACCATAGGTTTTATCGGCCATCTGAACCCGCAGGTGGAGTCCATTGCCGGGCCTTATGAACTGGAACTGACCCTGGACGGCAGCGCCCGCAAACCCGCCCTGCGCGAGGGATTCCTGACCATGGAGAACGGTGTTATCCTGCTTTCCCGCGTAAAAGACCCCCTGACCAATGTAAGGATAAAAGCCCGGGCGGAGGATTATCTTCTCAGCTTTGACGAAGTGGAGCTGCATTCCGTTAAGCCCAAGGACTACCTGGAAAAGGGCTTTAGCTTTATCTCCCGCCTGTGGGCCTGGCTGTTGCCCGTAAAAAAGAAGGAAGGTTACGTCTCTTTAAGCGGAAGCGTGCGCACGGACAATCTGCTTCGGCCATCGATCGATTTAAAGGTTAAAGCCAATCAGTATTATGTAGACTACTTTGTGGGCAACACCCGGGTTTTGCTAAACACCCGCGATTTACGGCTGTACGGACGCGACACCTTGCATGTGCGCGGCGATATCACCCTGCCGGGGGGTGAATATGCGGTGGATTTAAAACAGCTGCAACAAAACGCCCTGCTCAGTCAGCCCGGCGGGAAGGGCGGCCCGCCCTATCTGGACGTCAATCTGGATATATTTTTACCGGGCAACTTTATCGTGGTCAATTCCGGCCTGGATGTCAGCAACAATTTTAAGATCGATCTGAGCGGCAATGTGCAGGCCTCCATCGAGCCGGGCACCGAACGTTTTCTGCTCAGCGGCCTGCTGGAAACCAACTGGGGCCGCTTTTCCACTTTCAATCAAAGCTTTAACGTGGTCAGCGGTACCATCAATTTTAACAACCCCCTGCGCATCAATCCGGAGTTGAACATTCAAACGGAAAGCCGTAACGACGGCCGGATATTTCAGCTTACCATTAGCGGATATCTGGATAACATCAAACAGGATATCCGTGTTATCGATGAAAAAAGCAAACAGGAACTCAGCCTGTCCGAGCAGGAAAAGATCACCCTGCTTACACTGGGCGCCGATTTATCTTCTCTGGCCAGGAACACCGGTTCCGCCATGCGCGGCGTGGGCGAGGATGTGGCCACCAACTCATTGCTGGCCGCCGCCGAACGGGGCGTGGAAGACCTGACCGGCCTGGATAAGGTTGAGATCAGTTCCAGCGAAAAGCTGCTCGATCTGGAAAAGCTTAAGCTCAACAACGGTTTGAAGCAGGCCTCCATCTCCTTCGGGAAGTATCTGACCAGCGATCTCTATATCGAATACCGCACACAGTTTGGCAGCGGCGTGCCCACCCCCAAGCTTTCATGGGATGCGGGAAACCGTATCGGTCTGGAGTACAGAATCAACCGCTTTTGGAGCTTAAAAAGTTATTATGAGAAAACCATACCCAAGGCCAATGACAAAATCCAGGTTGGTCTTTCATGGAAATACTCCTTTTAGGTATTGTTTATGAAAACGGTTTTTACAAAAAAATATTTTCTCGCGGTATTTGTGGTTCTGTCCATGCCCTTATGGCTTAAGGCGGTTGAGACCCATATCGACGATATCATTATCCGGAACAGCGCCCCCTTTTCCGGGGAGGAACTGCAGGAGGTGATTCGCTCCGAAAAGGACGCCCTGTTTGATCCGCGTCTGATTAAGCTGGATCAGATACTGCTCAGCAATTTTTACCGCAAGCAGGGTTTTCTTCGCGTCCGCGTGCTGGACACCCTGAAGTTCTCACCCACGAGGGAAAAAGTAACCCTGAGCTATACCATAGAACATGGTCCCCGTTTTTACCTTGAGGAGATTACCTTCTCCGGTAACCGGGATATAGACAGCACGCGTCTTGACAATGAAGTTATGCAAAATATAGAGCTGCGCGTACCCATCGACGAAAGCGTTCTGGGCGAGGTGCGCCAGCGTCTGGAAGACCTTTATTACAACTCCGGCAAGCCCTTTGTAGAGATTACCCTGAATTATGAGTTTAGGCAAGACACCCTGGTATATGCCCGTTTTGATATCAGGGAGAACCAGACTGTGATTATCAGGGATATCCGTTATGTCGGTCTGGAGTTGGTGCAAAAATTTATTATCCGCCGCGAGCTGGAAATAAAAAAGGGCGAGATATATAACCGCAAAAAGCTGGATAACTCCCAGCAAAATATATACAGCACGGGGCTTTTTCAGTTTGTGCGCCTGGAGCTGGAGCCCGACAGAAACAATCCGGGCCAGGCCACGCTGATTGTACGCCTAAAGGAAAAAGAAGCCCGCTGGATCGGCCTGTACATGGGTGTGGCCCATGAGCAGCAGGAGTTTTACGGCAGTAAGATGGAACTGACCTTTGAGGGCGGACACCGCAACCTTTACGGCACGGGACGCTCCGCCAGCCTGCATATCACGCCCTCATTGATGTATGAGTCCAGCCAGAACAAACTCATCAATGCCGAAAACGAAATCACCTTCAAATTCGTGGAGCCCTGGATCGGTTATACCCGCACACCGGGAATTTTTCAGATATCCTACCATCAGTTCCGGCTGCCCAACAGCGCGGACTTTGA
>JALXBH010000254.1 GCA_026991535.1 Calditrichia bacterium
CGACAAAAAGCTGAAGCCGGACGAGGTGGTCAACGGCACCTTTTCCATCTCCAACTTCGGTGTTTACGGTACCAGTGTCGGCTTTCCCATCATCAACCAGCCGCAGGTGGCCATCCTGGGCGTCGGGGCCATAAAAAAACGGCCGGTGGTGATCAACGACGCCATCGCCATCCGCCCCATCATGTATCTGTCGCTGACCATCGACCACCGTCTGATCGACGGAGCCATGGGCGCGCAGTTCCTGCAACGGGTGGGACAGTTGCTGGAAGGCTACGATCCGGAAATGAGCCTTTAAGCACATAAAGTTCCGTAAAAGCTAAAAGACGCGGCCCGGCCGCGTCTTTTTTGGTTACAACCTGTTCGGCCGGCTTTTCCCTGACCGGCCTAAATTGATCTAAAGGTATCCCCTGGTAAAACGCCAATTCCGTAGCTATGTGTTTTTTTTGCTTCATGAGTGGACCGTGGAGTAAAAACCGTTTGCGGGGAATAGAGCCATCGGGATAAAAGTTTTACAGACAGAAGACCCTGCCCGCGGCCGCTAATCGCGGGCAATGTTAAGGAATTCATGTAAATGTCATCATTAAAGAAGCATATTTTTATCTGCGAGCACCGCCGCCCGGATGGAGCGGCCAAAAAAAGCTGCGGTCACCAGAACGGGGCGGAGCTTAAAAAAGCGCTCAAACAGAAACTGGCCGCCCGCGGCCTGCATAAAACGTTTCGCGCCAACTCCGCCGGCTGCCTGGATGCTTGCGAACATGGCCCGGCCATGGTAATTTATCCCCGAGGCATTTGGTATGGCGCCGTTGAACTTTCCGACCTTGACGCCATCATAGAAACGACCCTGCTGGACGACCGTGTCATCGAACGCCTGCAAATCCGTAAAAAAGAGTAAGCTCCCGACGAGGGCGGGAACACGCGCCCCTAAGCGATAAAATGGAACGAGGTATCGTAAAATGAAAAAGCTGCCCCTGAATAACTATCACGCCAACTCCGGCGCGCGCTTTATCGATGTGCGCGGCTGGCATATTCCCGCGGATTACGGCGACCTGAGGCAGGAGACGGAAGCGACGCGAAACACGGTGGCCTTGCTGGACCGCAGCTATCTGGGCAAGGTGCTGCTTAAGGGGCCCGACGCCCAGGATTTGCTGAACCGTATCTCCACCAACGATATGACCCAACTGGTGATGGGCATTATGTGTGACACCGTATTTTGCACCCCCAAGGGCCGCATTGTGGACTACTGCCGGGTGCTGCAATACAACGACCAACTGATGCTCGTTTCCAGCTATATCGACAGCGCTAATATCATCGACTGGATCAACCGCTTTATCATTCTTGAGGATGTTGAACTGCGGGACGCCAGCGACGACTATCTGTGGTTGACGGTTATGGGGCCCGACGCGCATACCTATGTGCAATCCCTGAGCGGCACGCCGGTAGTGGCCGAGGATGAAGCCATTTGGATCCAGTATGAGACCATTCAGTTTCCGGCGCTGCTGAACCGTAACTTTATCGTGCCCGCCTACAACTTTGCCCTACCCAAAAGTCCCGGCATGGAGGTGTTTAAATGGCTGACCGCCTCCCTGGAGGAATTTAATGGCCGGCTGATCGGCGACCGGGCCTTTCAGGTGCTGCGCGTGGAAAGCGGCATGCCCGACTGGGGCACGGAGCTGACGCAGGATTACAACCCCCATGAGGCGCGCCTGCTGCACGCCGTCAGCTTTACCAAGGGCTGCTATACCGGCCAGGAGGTCATCGCCCGTCTGGACACCTATGACAAGGTGCAAAAATATCTGATGATCATCGATCTGCGGGAAGAGATTTTCAGCGAACCGCCCTTTAAGGTGTTTTATGATGACGAGGAGATCGGCGTGCTGACCAGCTACGCCTTTGACCCCGTAAGCGGACGCAGTGTGGGCCTGGCCTACATCCGCAAGCGATATACCGTTGCCGACTTTGACCTGCCCCTGCATATCCGTGAAAACGGCCGCGTGGTTAACTGCGCCATGCGCATCCCACCCGTGCACGACATGGGTTAATGAAGCGGCCCCACATACTTCCCGTATTATTCATAACCGTTTGAATTTGAGACTTCCCGTTTAACCGCTTATATTGGAGATAAAAAAATATAGTGAAACATATATTCCCGCTAAACCCGCCTGCCCCGGGCACGACGCAATGCGCTTAGCGGGATGTTTTACATAAAAGCAATTCAAACAAAAAAGGAGTAGTACCGTGTTAAAAAGCCAAAAGAATTACCTCGAATATTTAAAAGAGGTAGAAAGCAAACTAAATACAATTGAAATAGCCGATTCTGTAAAAGAGAACTTTTCAATAAAAAACCTTGAAGAAACTGTCAGAAAACAAGAATTACTTGTCCCAGTAGTTGGAGCCTTTAGTGCCGGCAAAAGTTCATTTATTAATTCATTCTTGGAAGAAGAAATTCTTCCCGTTGGAATAACTCCAGAAACATCTTTGGCAACAGAGTTACGATATGAAAATGGTGGAAATGAGCGAATTGAAGCAGTTAAACCAGATTCCTCTATTGATACTTTTAAAGTTAAGGAAATTGGAAGTATTGGAAAAAATGCAGCAAATTATAAATTTTTAAAACTATACTTATCTAATCGGAAATTAGCGGAAATTGAACCTTTAGTCTTAGTGGATATGCCCGGTTTTGATTCTCCATTGGATTTGCATAACAAAGCAATAATGGAATATCTTTATAGGGGCGTTCATTACATTGTACTTATAAGTATTGAGGATGGTACAGTAACGCGTTCTATGATTCGCCAACTTGAAGATATTAAAGAATATAAAAGAGATTTTTCATTTTTTCTAAGCAAAAGTAATCTACGTCCAAAAGAAGATATTAACAGTGTGAAAATCGCCTTGGAAGAGATTATATTAGATACACTTGATTTAGATAAAACTATTGTACCAATTGATGATAACGGGGGAGAAAGCTTAAATAAGATACTTAACCAGATTGAACCGGAACAACTCTTTAAATCTCTGTTTGTTGATAGTCTTAAAGATTTTTATTATTCAATATCAGATGTCATAAATACATCTATAGCAACTTTGGACAGAAGTAAGGAAGACAATACAAGAGCTCTGAAAGAATTAGAAGAAAGTATTGAAAGTATAAGCAAAAAAAGAGAAGAATTGATTGAAAATGCGAAAGAAAAATATTCTGATATAAATATTACAAGAGTGATTGATAATGTAGGCCGAGAAGTTAGTAATAGTATTGAAGATTTGAGTGCAATAGCGATAAGCGGAGGTCAAGAAGCTCTTTCTGGCGCAATTTCGGGAATAGTTCGTTCTGCTTTGATATCAAATATTAATGCAACAATGACTGATATTGGAAATGATATTGTTGATTCTTTTTCATTAAATCTATCGAGATTAAATGATTTTGATGTAAATTCTATTTTATCTGATGAGTTTATCAATAGAATTGCGACGAGTACAAAACAATCGTTATATGGTGCTATAAAAGGTTTGGGAAACCTTGCAGAAAAATATAAGAATAATAAAATTTTATATAAATCTATAACAGGGTTCTTAGCGATTACTACAACCATTGTCGGTCCACTAGTCGAACTTATAATTTACTTTTTACCTGATATTTTAAATACTTTATTCCACAAAGTTCAAGAACAAAAACAAAGAAGTGCTATAAAAAATGCAATATTAAGCAATATAATACCATCAATAAAACGTAAATTAAAAGAAGCTTTACCTCAGACCTTTAACAAACAACTTGAAGAGCTTATCAATACCATTAGCAATAAATTTGAAGAAGAAATTAAAAAGAAAAAAGA
>JALXBH010000255.1 GCA_026991535.1 Calditrichia bacterium
CCTATTATTTGTGGGGTCAGCGCCATCTGACGGAGGTTGGTAATCTTATCCCTATAAAAAAGGTCGACGGCATCAAGCAGCATCAACCGCTGACGCGCGTGGAAAAGGACCGCATTATCGTTATGCTTATCTCCTTTTTGATTGTCATCGTTTTTTGGGGCGCCTATGAGCAGGCCGGCGGTCTGATGAACCTCTATACCAAGGAAAAAATTGACCGCGTGGTTTTCGGCTGGGAAATCCCCACCAGTCTTTTCCAATCCGTTCCGGCCTTTTTTGTTATTATTCTGGGAACGGCCGTGGCCAACTTCTGGCTCAAGCGCCAAAAGCTGGGCAAGGAGACCTCTTCGCTGTTTAAAATGGCTCTGGGTACCATGATCATGGGTACCGGCTTTTTAATGATGACCGCCGCCACCTGGCAGGCCGAGGAGATGGGGCAGGCCATGCTGATCTGGCTGATCCTTTCCTATCTGTTGCAGGTCATCGGCGAGCTTTCCGCTTCACCGGTAGCGCTCTCCTTTATCACCAAACTGGCTCCGGCGCGTTATGGCTCCATCATGATGGGCGTTTATTTCGCCGCCACGGGCCTGGGTAACAAGCTGGCCGGATTTGTCGGCTCCCTGGCCGAAAATGCCGGCGAATTCGAGGTCTTTACCGGTATCTTTGTCTTTACCTCGGCCTTTGGCCTGCTGCTTCTGTTGCTGCTTAAACCCCTAAAGCGTTTAACCCACGGCGCGGAGGAGATGAACCCCGAACCGGCAGCCTGATATGTTTTGGGGAATCGCCGCGGCATTCCCCTTTTTTTAAGGTCATATATGGTTTAATTATGAAAATTATTACCGTCAATACCAACGGTATCCGGGCAGCGGCGCGCAAGGGCTTTTTTGAATGGCTCTCCGTTCAAAACGCCGACTTTGTCTGCATCCAGGAAACCAAGGCCCAAATCGATCAGTTGGGCGATGAGCGCTTTCATCCCACCGGCTATCACAGTTTTTACGAGGATGCCAAAAAAAAGGGTTACAGCGGTGTGGCCATATACAGCCGGCACAAACCGGATGAGGTGATTCGCGGCCTGGGCGTGGAGCTGTTTGACCGCGAAGGACGCTATCTGGAAATACGGGTCAACAAGCTCAGCGTGGTCTCGCTGTATCTGCCTTCGGGCTCTTCCAGTGAAGAGCGGCAACAAATTAAATTTCAGTTTATGGATATGTTTTTGCCCCGCCTGCGGGACATGGCGGAAAGCGGACGCGATTATATTATCTGCGGGGACTGGAACATTGCCCATACCAAAGCCGATATCCGCAACTGGCGCGGCAATCAAAAAAACTCCGGCTTTTTACCCGAGGAACGCGCCTGGATGGATACGCTGTTTCATGAAATGGGTTTTGTGGACGCCTTCCGGGAACTGGAGCAGGAAGAGCATCAGTACACCTGGTGGTCCAACAGAGGCCGGGCCTGGGATAACAACACCGGCTGGCGCATCGACTATCAGGTGCTGACACCCGGCCTGAAAGGAACGGTACGCCAAACGGGTATCTATAAGCAGGAACGCTTTTCCGACCATGCTCCCTTTTGGGTGGAGTATGACTATCCGCTTTAGCAACACTGTTATGACACCGTACGGAAAATCTTTTTATAATTCCCGCCCCATGGCCGGGTTATAATAGGAGAATACTATGTTTAAGAATCATCCCCGGGGACTGGTCACCGTTTTTATGACCGAAATATGGGAGCGTTTTTCCTACTATGGCATGCGCGCCCTGTTGATTATGTATATGACCAAACATTTGATTTTTGCCGATGAAAAAGCCTATGGAGTGTACGGCGCCTACACGGCGCTGGTCTATGCCACCCCCCTGCTGGGCGGCTATCTGGCCGATAAGATACTCGGGCCGCGCAAGGCGGTGCTGATGGGCGCTTTTATCATGATGCTGGGTCATTTTACCATGGCGGTGGAATCCTTGTTTTATCCCGCCCTGGCCCTGCTGGTGGTGGGCAACGGTCTGTTTAAGCCCAACATGGGGCCGATTCTGGGCCGGCTGTACGGAGAAAACGATCCCCGGCGCGACGGCGGTTTTACCATCTTCTATACCGCCGTTAATATCGGCGCCTGGATATCGCCATTGGCATGTGGCTATGTGGGGGAGGTTTACGGCTGGCACTATGGCTTTGGCCTGGCCGGGGTGGGCATGGCCATCGGCTTTGTTATCTTTCAGCGCAATCAAAAAATATTCGGTGATATGGGGCTGGCCCCGGAATCTTCCCTAAAGCCCTTTTTCCTGGGATTGAACAAAATCCATTTGACCTTTATCGGCGCCTTGCTGATTGTGCCCCTGTTCATGCTGCTGCTCAACCAGAATGCCTGGATGAGCAGCCTGCTGGGTATAGCAGGGGTTATCGTTTTGGTGGTGGTCGGCTATACGGCGGTTAAAAGCGGGCAGGTGGAGCGTGACCGCCTGATCGTGGCCATGGTGCTAACCGTATATTCCGTTCTATTCTGGTCTTTCTTTTTCCAGGGCGGCTCCTCGCTTACCCTTTTCGCCGACCGCAATATAGACCGCAATCTTTTCGGATGGACGGTCAAGGCCTCCATGCTGGAGAGCGTGAACCCCATGTTTATTATTTTGCTTTCCGGCCCTTTTTCCGCCATGTGGGTCAGGCTGTCCAAAATAAACAAAGAGCCCAGCACGCCGATGAAGTTTGTTTGGGGAACCTTATTGCTGGGCGTGGGTTTTGGCATCTTTGCCCTGGGCAGGATGTTTGCGGTAAACGGACTTATCCCCTTTGCCTTCTTAATTCTGGGGTATCTGGTATATACCATGGGCGAGCTATCCATCTCTCCGGTGGGCTTGTCGATGATTACCAAACTTTCTCCCGATAAAATCGTCGGTTTTATGATGGGAGTCTGGTTTCTCTCGGCGGCTTTTGCCAATCACATTGCCGCCTTTATCGCCAAGTTTACCAGTAGTGGCGGAGCGGGCGTAACCGACGCGGTTTCTTCCATGAACGCCTATACCTCCGTGTATATGGATGTTTTCTGGATCAGTATCGGCGCCAGCATGATCATGTTGCTGCTCCTGAAACCCTTGAGAAAGATGATGCATGGCATCCACTAAACATAACTTTTAAATGAATAAGGGAAAGAAATCATCAATGTCGGAAAATATAAACAACTACGGCCCGGATGTGGATTTTATCAATGTGGACGATCGCCGCTATATCATCATCGGCACGGCGCATATCTCGCGGGAATCCGCCGACCTGGTACGCAAGGTGATCGAAGCTGAACAACCCGATACCGTTTGTGTTGAACTGGACCCGCAGCGCTACAAGGCGCTGGCCGAACAAAAAAAGTGGCAAAATCTCGATCTAAAAACGGTTATCCGGGAAAAACAGCTTACCACCCTGTTGATCAATCTTTTGCTGGGTTCCTACCAAAAGCGCATGGGCGAAAAGCTGGGGGTAACTCCGGGACTGGAATTACTGGAAGCTACCAACGCCGCTAAGGAGAACGATATCCCCGTGGAGCTGTGCGACCGGGATGTACGCATCACCCTGCGCCGGGCCTGGGCCGCGCTTTCCTTTTGGGAAAAAATGCAATTCATGTCCTCGGTGATGGCCAGCGCCTTTAGTGATGAAGAGATTTCCGAGGAGAAGCTGGCTGAAATCAAACAAAAGGATGCTCTTAACGAGATGATGCGCGAAATGGGCGAAGCCATGCCGCGGCTTAAAAAGTCGATCATCGATGAGCGTGACGCCTATATTGCCGAGAAGATGCGTCAGGCCAAAGGACAAACCATCGTCAGCGTGGTGGGGGCCGGGCATAAGGCCGGCATCATCGAGCTGTTGCAGTCCGGGCGGGATGTCAATCTGGAAGAGATAGAAGTTATCCCGCCGCCCTCCGTCTGGCCTAAAATCGTCGGCTGGGGCATACCGGTTGTCATACTGGCTTCCATAGGCTGGATCGGCTATGATAAGGGCCTGGCGGAGGCCGGAGACAATGCCCTGTTCTGGTTTCTGGTTAACGGCATACCCAGCGCCCTGGGGGTTATCGCCGCCCTGGGCCATCCCTGGGCCGTGCTCTCCGCCTTTTTGGGTGCCCCCTTTACCAGCCTGAGCCCGCTGATCGGTGCGGGCTATGTGGCGGCCTTTGTACAGGCCTATTTTAAACCGCCCGTGGTGCACGAGTTCCAAAGCGTTTCCGAAGATGCCGGTAAGCCGCTAATGTGGTGGAAAAACCGCCTGTTGCGTATTTTCCTGGTTTTTATCCTCTCCGGCCTGGGCAGCTTTTTGGGCACCTGGCTGGGTGTGGGAAAAATTATCTCCGCCATCTTTTAGACGGAGCACTTGCCGGGAGAACCGTTTATTTTAGCTTTATCGTAATCGGGTCCATTGAGCTGCCCAGGATGCACAGCAAACCGTAAACCGTTTCGCCGTCCCCGACCTGCCTGGTAAGAATGTTCTCCGTGATCAGGTTTTTCTTAAAGGTTGAGTTGGCCGAGGAAGCATAAATCATATTCCCAAAAGCAATCCCCGGCCCGACGGCCAGGCCAATGGGATAGGTGTCTGTATTGTCCTCCCGGCTTATGGTTAAATTCATCGGAGTCAGTAATAAATAAAACAAATAGCCCAGCGTTCCTTGTTTTATTTGCGACTCAACCTGTTTGGGACTAACGGTTTCGACCGGTTGCCCGTTTTTTAGGAAAAGAACATCTTCCCCGATATCCAGTTTACGGCCTGTTTCATTTTTAATCTTTACCGCCAATACCTTTATCGGACTCTTTATCTCTTTTTTAGAGTAGTCATCATTATCCGTTTCACTGAGTACATTGTAAAAATAGGAAAACTGGAGACCGTCTTCGGTAAGCTTATTGCTGTAAACGATCTTTTCCGGTTGCATATATTTATACCCCGAGGCACATGAGCTTAAGATGATCGTTGATACAATGATAAGAATGATAGGAACTGAACGCATATTATTCCTCCGGTTTTTGTAATATCAAACGGGTAAAACTATTTTTAACCAGTTAGTTTTTGATTAATCAAACAAACATCATGCCAAGGGCAATAAGGAGCAATATGGGTAAAATACGATATCTTTGTTTACAAAACTGCGCTATCACCTATAAACACCGTTTACGTTTTAGTGTAAATGGGATGTGTTATGTCTATGTGTTTTCTGATTAAGGCTTTGTCCGAAATCCGTTGGTACCGATTACGATTTTAAGTGTGTATGTGCTTTATAGATCTCTTACCCGTCCTGTTTCCCTGGACTATTTATTACAAATGATACGGAGATAAAAAAGACAAACCTTTGCCCCTATGTATAGGGCACGATGTACAGGGCCTGGTTCATGGGATTGATATCGATATAAACCTTGACCCCGTATACCTCCTCGATAACGGGAAACAATAAAACATCCTTTGGCGCGCCATCCTTCAGGATATGTCCCTCGTACATCAGGATCAGCCGGTCGCAATACTGGGCGGCCAGATTGATATCATGGGTCACCACCAGGATGGTTTTTCCACGTTCGGAGCAGAATGTTTTAAGCAGACCGTATATCTCCTGCTGGTGGCGGAGGTCCAGGGCGGAGGTAGGTTCGTCCAGCAGCATCCAGTCGCTTTCCTGGGCCAGGGCGCCGGCAATAACCGCGCGTTGCTGTTCGCCGCCGCTTAACTGGCGAAAGGGACGTTGGGCATAACGCTCCATGCCGGTTAGGGCCAGGGCCTGCTCCACGGCGGCACGATCCTCCCCGGGACTGCTGCTAAAGGCGCTCTGATGAGGAAAGCGACCCGTCTCCACCAGCTCCCTTACGCTAAAGTCAAAATGAGCCTCTATATTCTGAGGGACGTAGGAAACTCTAAGGGCCAGCTCCCTGGCACTTAAAGCTTTAAGATCATAATCATCCAGGGTCACCGTACCCTTGTAATGGCGGTACAAACCGTTTAACACCTTTATAAGGCTAGATTTTCCCGAACCGTTGGGGCCGATGATGCCCACATATTCGCCCCGGCGCACCGTCAGGTTCAGTTCGCGCAGTACCGGTTCTTCCGTATAGGCAAAAGAGAGATTGGTAACCTTGAGCATAATAAAAAAAGCCGGTCAGCGACCGGCTCATAATTTATTTATCACATTTACTGTAACCACACTCGGGATTCACACAGGTTAGACAGCCGTTTTCCATTTTTACACTACGCTGGCTGCAATCGGGACAAAGTTGAAATTCCGTGTTGGTTGCCAATACGGCCTCGGCCGGGCCGGCACTCTCCGCGGCTACGGTAACGGTTTTTTTCTCCATCATACCGATTTCGATAAAAAAGCGCTCGATAATGTCGGCCACCTCGGAATAGAAGGAATGGATAAATTTACCGTTACGATGGTAACCGCCATTGGGATCGTGGATGCTGCTCAGCTCTTCCAGAATAAAGCGCGGATCCGAGGATTTGCGAAAGATGGCCGAAATCAGCCGGGTCAACACCGCATATTCCGCGTTTTTTGTCAGGTCTTTACTGTTGATAAAAATTTCGATGGGCCGCTTGCGTCCGTTTTGCTCGATATAGCCGAGGGTGATATAGACGCTGTGCTTAACAAAACCGCTGCGTAACTTGTAAACACGGGCCTCTACCACATTGGGCCTGTCCACGATATGTTCGGTTACGTGGTCTAGCGGTTCTTCCTGTTTTACTTCCGTAATTTCAAATTGGTTGTCATCAATCCGAATCATTCTGGTCTCCTAATCTTGTACGGTCAAAAATTCAATTTCGGGTTGGTGCCGTTTTAAGTAATGGTAAACGGTGGTCAGATCACCGTTGGGCAAAACCAATATTTCATCTCCCTGCGCTTCAATCTCCTTGTCGGCGCTGAGCTTTATTTTAAAGACTTTTTCCTTGGCGTCCTGGAATTCCGTTTTCTGCGATTCCACGCTCAGGATGGGGAAGCGGCTGCCGTCGCGATAGATGGTGATGCCCTTCAGGCCCTTCTTCCATGCGCTCAGATATACGTCGGAGATGGTTTCCGGTTCAATATCCTCGGCCAGGTTGACGGTGGACGAAATGCTGTGATCCACGTAGGTTTGGCAGCGTCCCTGAATATCCACCCGCTTTTGGGGCACGATGTGGTGGGCGGTTCTGAAAAAGTAACTGGGCAGGTATTCGGTCAGCTCGGCCTCGGTTTGGGCATTAGCGACTTTGTCTCCCAAATCATGCAGATCAATATAGGCCTGGATGGTGGAGTGGAAGACCTTAAAGAATTTGTTGCCAAAAGATTCCGAGCGACGCGTGTAAAAGAGGGCAAAAATAGGCTCTACCCCGCTGCTGACGCCCAGATAGTTTTTATGACCATTCTTATAACTCAACACGATATTACTGATGGAGCCGGTGGGGGCGATAGCCAGGATGGCAATATTGCGCAGGCCGTTTTCCTTGATCATCTTACGTGTTTCATCGCTGAGGGCCTCGTTAAAAAAGGGCCCCTGGCTGTATTGTTCATAATCCCAGATCGGCGAGGCGCCTTTTTCCACAGCCAGTTGGGCCGAGGCCTGATAGGCGGTGTTGGCGATCGTCTTCATCACCTCTTCCACCAGACGGATGCCCTCATCGGAGTCATAGGAAATACCCAGTTGATTGAGCATATCGGCCGTGCCCATGATACCCAGGCCCAGGCGGCGGGTTTCGGCGGCGGCCTTTCGCTGTTTTTCCAGCGGGTTCAGTTTTTCATTCCAACTGACCACATTGTCCAGAAAGCGTACCGTGGTGCGCGTAACATCCTTAAGCAGCTCCCAGTCCAGCCGGGCACGGCCGCTAAAGCCGTTGGTAACCATGCGCGAAAGATTGATGGAACCCAGGTTACAGGCGCCCCCGTCCTCCAACGGTACTTCGGCACAGGGATTGGTACTGGCAATGGGACGGCCCACATAGTTGGAGGGCGAATACCTGCTCATGCGGCTCCAGAAAATAATCCCCGGTTCCGCCGTGCGGTAGTTGCCTTCCACAAAGGTGTCCCACACCTGTCGGGCCTTGATCAGCTTGCGGATTTCTCCCGAGGGCTCCGATCCGAAATAAAGCATAAAGTCTCCGCTGTAACGCACCGCCAGGTCATACGGTTCGTTTTCCATGGGGATAATGTAATCGCCGTAAACATCGCGTTTATAGGCATCTTCCAGATCGGCAGCCTTGATGTGCTTGCCGGTAAGTTTAAAAATATGATCATTGAGATTGTTGATACCGGCAAAGGCTTGATCCAGCTCATACTCTTCGATGTTTTTCGAAGGAATATTGATGGAGTAATGAAAACCATCATCCTGATAGGCACGGTTCAGGGTGTTTTTATTGTAACGACGATAAACCAACAGTTTGTTGGCGCCATAGCGTTTTTGCTCTTCCACGGCCTGCATAAACTCATCGGATACCTTGATGCTGATATTGGCAAAACGCACCTGGGTGTTTTCCATGACCTGTTTTTCAATTTCCCGCAACTGGCTTTCATCAAACTTACCGCTCCAGCGTATCTGCTCCACAATCTGGTCGGTTACCCAGTTGGGGATTTTTTTTACACGGATAAACTCGTTGATATCGGGATGCTTTACATCGATGGTCAGCATCAGCGCGCCGCGACGGCCGCTTTGGCCGATAAGTCCGGTGGTCAGTGAGTAAAGTTCCATAAAGGAGACGGCGCCGGTGGAACTGTCCGCGGCGTTATGTACCACGGAATGTTTGGGACGCAGGGGGGAAATATCCACACCGATCCCTCCGCCGTAGGAGTAGGTGCGGGCACACTCATAGGCCGTGCTGTAAAGGGATTCGATATTATCTTTTTGGATTTGGGAGACAAAGCAGTTGGCCAGGGTTTTCAGCCGGTAGAGGTCGCCCGCGCCGGCCAGCACCCGGCCACCCGGTACAAAATATCCTTCCCACAGGGCTTTGTAATATTTACGGCCCCACTCCTCGGCCTTGCTTTTATTTTTTTCGATGGCACCTACAAAAGAGGCCAAACGCAAAAACAGATCTTCCGGGCTTTTTTCCACCAACTCACCGTCAAGATTTTTCAGATAGTATTTTTTTTCATAAATGTTTTGAGCCAGATCATTCCCGCAAAGGTAGTCATTGTTGGGATGTACCGGCAGGGCGCCATCCTGTTGCAGGGCGCGCAGGGTGTCATAGAGATTTTTATATGCCGATAGTTCCTTTTCGGATAAAAGTTCGTTATGCTTGCCTTTATGCTCAAACATCTCTGATACCATAGCCTGTCTCCTAATAATGTACACAATACGGCGGCGACCCGAGAACAAGGTCTAACATATTGTTTTTATGATGTTTATCTAAAATCCCTAATTCGTGCAGTTACCAATACGGGGACAAAAAGAACTGTTTGCTTTAGGTTTGTTTTTAGCTCAGTGCGTTTAGCAATATCGTAGTTTCATTTACCAGATTCAAGACTAATTTTGAATTATTTTTTGGTGAATTTAACGATCGTTGAGATATTGCTGCGAACTTTTTGACCACTTTTTATATCGGCTTTTGTAATCAACATTTTAAAAATTTCTGCCGGAAAATTATAAAATTCTTAACTTGCCCCCAATCTTCGAAAGTCCCCTACATTTAAAAAAAAAGGATTCGTCATGCGCCTGTTGAGCTTTGTGCTGTTAGTGGCCCTTTTTGCCTGCCGTCAGGAACAGCAGCCTGTCTTTCATGGCCGTACCATGGGCACCACCTATTCCATCACTCTGGCCGATACCGTCCTGGGGCAGGCGGCGCTGAAAAGGCTTTCCGGCCGCATGGAGCAAAGGCTAAGGGAAATAAACGCCTCCATGTCTACCTATATTCCGCAAAGTGAAATATCCCGTTTTAATAAAAATCCGGATCTCAGACCGCGCCCCTTATCCACGGAGTTTATGTATGTGGCGCGCATGGCTAAAAATATATACCAGGCCTCCGGCGGTGCCTATGACGTCACGGTAGCCCCGCTGGTGGACTTGTGGGGCTTTGGCAAAAAAGGCCGGCGCTTCAGTCCGCCTCCCCAGGCAGCCATAGACAGCGTGATGTGTTTTGTCGGCATGGACAAGCTGATTTTCGGGGAAGATTATCTGCAAAAAACCATCCCGCAACTGCAACTGGATTTCAGTTCCATCGCCAAGGGCTATGGCGTGGATGAGATTGCCCGTCTTTTACGGAAGGAGGGCTTTGATAATTTTCTGGTGGAAATCGGCGGCGAGGTGGTTGTGCGCGGTTATAAAAAGGGGCACCCCTGGCGTATCGGTGTGGACAGGCCAGACACCTCCCTAATGGTCAACCATAGCCTGCAACGCATACTGCAGATAACAAACACGGCCGTGGCCACCAGCGGTGATTACCGCAACTACTTTGTATCGCACGATTCACTCTATTCCCACACCATGGACCCCCGGCTGGGGCGGCCGATTGTCAACCATGTGGCCTCCGCCACCGTCATCGCTCCCAACTGCACCCTGGCTGATGCCATGGCCACCGCCCTGATGGTCATGGGTCCGGAAAAGGGATTGAAATGGGTGGAAGCACAAAAGGGAATTGAGGCCATGCTGATCATGCGCCGGGGTAAAAACTATAAGGTTATCGAAAGCGGCGGTTTCAGCCGCTATGAGGTGAGTGATTAACCCGCCGTCAAGCGGCCTTTAGCTCCGCTCCCTTCCACGGTTGTATTTTTCTTCTGAAAGAATCTGCACAATCTTATGTAAAAGCTGAACGTCCCGCTGTTCCGGCCGGGCCCGGCCGATAAGCCGTCGGAAGCGGGATAAAAAGGTATCCATGTCGTCACGGGGTATGAAAGAAGTTCTTTCAATGGCCTGCCGCAGATGGAGATAGAGGTGTTCCAGTTCAGCCTGGGTTGCCGGCTCAAGCTCCTTTTGCGCCGGCTGCTTTTCTTCCGACCGGCGGTAGAGGGTGTTACAATAAATCATCGCTGCCTGGGCCAGATTTAAGGCCGGATTTTGCGTAGCTATGGGAATCGTGGAGTGAACACCACACCGGCTCAGATCGGAATTATCCAGACCGTTGCGCTCGCTGCCGAAGACAATGGCTACCCGCAGACCGTCGGCCATGCTAAACACGTTTTCCGCCACTTGTTCCGGAGTAATCAGCGGGAAGGGGTTATGACGCCGGCGCATGGTGGTGCCCACCACCAGATGACAATCGGCCACGGCCTCCTCAAGGCCGGTAAAACGACCCGCTTCCAAAACGATTTCCCTGGAACGGTGAGCCATGCGGCGCATATCGGCATGATCGGTCTCGCAGGGATTTACCAGGCGTAAATCACTCAAACCCGACGTCTTCATGGCCCGGGCCACGGAGCCGATATTACCCGGCGATTCCGGGTTTACCAGAACAACACATATATCGTTTAACAACATGGACAGTTACCTCCCGGCCGGATCGGGATATTGGGCCTTCAGGCGGAAACCAGGCGCTCAAGCTGCCTGCCAATATAGGCCAGATGCTCTTCTCCGGAGACGCCGGCGGGGGGCCGGAAATGGAGATTATAGTTATCATCCCACTCCCCTTGCGCCAGGTTCAGCCTTAGGGGCGCTCCGCTCAGCGCCACAAGATAGCTGACCAGCCGGTCTTGCGGATGGTTCAGGTCTATAACCAGATCAAGCTGCCCTTCCTGAATAAGCTTAAGGTAGGCGTCGGTGGGCACGCCCAGCCAGTTCAGGTCTGTTTTACGCAGGGTGCTTTTAACAAAGGTAGAGACACGGCTCCCGGGGAAAACTTCTCCCAACCTTTTTATAAAGCGCTGGAACTGCTCTTCATACTCATGGCCCGCCGGCAGCAACACCAGAATATTTTTCACCTTTTTAAGCTCATCGGCAAAGTTGCAGGCCCGCTCGCCATGCCGGATCATCTTAAGACGCAAATTAATATACCGTTTTAAAAAAAGTTCTTTCACAGGATTAGGCATCCTTGTCTCCTTTTCGCGGCCAGAGTTTGGCCAGCCATTCTTTCAGGCGCGCTTCGCGTCCGCTGGCCGAGGGTTTGTAAAATCGTTTACCGGATAATTCTTGCGGCAGATACGCCTGATCGGCAAAATGGTTTGAAAAATCATGGGGATATTTATAGCCCGCGCCATAGTTCAGCTCCTTCATCAGGCGGGTGGGGGCATTGCGCAGATGCAGGGGCACGGGCAGGGCGCCGCTTCTTTTCACTTCGGCCAGAGCGGCGTCGATGGCCAGATAGGCGGCGTTGCTTTTGGGCACGGCGGCCAGATAGGTGGTGGCCTGGGCCAGCATAATGCGTGCCTCGGGCATGCCGGTTTTTTTTACCGCGTCAAAGGCGGCATTGGCCAGTGAAAGGGCGTAGGGCTCGGCATTGCCCACATCCTCGCTGGCCAGAATGATCAGCCGGCGGGCAATAAACAGGGGGTCTTCCCCGGCGTCCAGCATGCGCGCCAGCCAGTAAACAGCAGCGTCGGGGTCGCTACCGCGCACACTTTTTATAAAAGCCGATATGGTATCATAGTGATAGTCGCTTTTTTTGTCATAGGGTAGGGTC